>DATDGH010000238.1:0-5177 GCA_036522215.1 Candidatus Angelobacter sp.
GGCGCCGTGAATCAGCCAATCGGGAACGGTTTCCTGAACTTCAATTCCAGTAATGTGGCGCACCTCATCATTGAGACTTTCCAGGTACTGAATGTCCAGAGTCGTCAACACGTCAATGCCTGCATCCAGAAGCACGAGCACATCTTCCCAACGCTTCTGGCGCTTGGACCCCGGCACATTCGTGTGGCGCAGTTCATCCACCACGCAGATCTGCGGATGCCGCGCCAGAATAGCGTCCGTGTCCATCTCCTCATATACAACGCCATCGTGGATGATCTGCTTCCGGGGAACCACTTCCAGTCCTGAGGCTTTGGCAATCGTGTCCGGGCGATGGTGGGATTCGAAGTACGCGATGGCAACGTCTTTGCCCTGCGCCTTGAGGGCCTGGGCCTCTTCCAGCATCTTGTAGGTCTTGCCTACACCTGCTGCGTAGCCCATAAAGACTTTTAGTTTTCCCCGCCGTTGTTCAGTCATTTCTTGTTTGGAAAGATCCTCACATCCATCCCCCGCGACTTCTGGATCAGTCGATCCACATTATTTCCCCGCACGCTGGACCACAGCCTGGAGCGCTGGCTGTGTCCGATGAAGAGCTGAGTGGCGCCTCGGCTTCTGGCAAACTCGAGAATGGTATCCACCGGATCATCGCCATCCAGAATCTCAACGTGGATTGCGGCCGCGCGGGCCAGGTCCAGTCTTTTTTCCAGGGCGATACGGTCTGTGCGTGAGAGATGAGGTTCATTGACATGAGCGACCATCAATTCGCCATGGAAGCGCCGAGCAACTACCTGGCCGGTCTCAATCATCTCCCGCGCATCCGCACGCGAGGTCATGCAGACCAGAATGCGTTCCTGGGTACCAAAGCTTTGCTGGATTCCATGAGAACCAAGGTAATTGCTGAGTTGATGGTCCACCACGTCAGCGGCCAGCACCAAGGCCATTTCGCGCAGCCTTGAAAGCTGTTCCTGTCGTTTTTCGAAGCTCATTTGCTCCGCCGGCGAACGCTCCAGTGATTCCAGCGCAGGCGCATCCACAATCTCAATTTCATCTGCGCTCTTAATAAAGGAGATGGGGACGGTCTGCGTCACTCTCTTGCCCGTAATGGCCTCCACCTGCTCCCGCGACTCCGCCACATAGTGGATATTGACAGAAGCAATGACCTTGATTCCTGCCTGCACCAGCTCTTTCACATCCTGCCAGCGGGTTGCGTTGCGCGAGCCGGGAGGATTGTCGTAAGCCAGGCCATCAATGAAACACGCATCCGGATGGCGGCGGAGCAGCGCCTCAACATCCACGGCCGTGCTCTCGCCCACTTGTTTCAAGGCCACAATTTCCAGCTGCCTCAGAATTGTCCCCGCCTCCAGTGGCAGGCCGGGTTGAATGGCGCCCACGACCACGTCCTGCCCGCGTTCCTTGCGCCGGCGTGCCTCATCCAGCATGCGAAATGATTTGCCTACGCCGGAGGCGTAGCCCAGAAAAATCTTAAGGTAGCCCTTGTTGAGGCTTTTGAGCACCGAATCTGTGTCAACCACATAGTCGCGCGCCAGCCGCTTCAGCGCCAGGCTTACGATGTCCGAGTGATGAATTTCCGCGGTGGTGGGATGTTTCCTCATGTCCAGCCACAGTTGATGGACCAGTTGTACGTCTTCACTCTTCATCGTGGGCGTGTGCGGCCCAATGCGATACGTGTCTACCGTTCTGTCCGGACGCACCACGTGCAGTACGAACTGCCGCTTGGGTTCAGGCGCAGCTTCCCAGGCCTGTCCCATGCGGAAAGCCTGTTCCTGGCTGGTTAGTTTGCTGGAAAGACCTGCCACAACCGCTGCAGACTCCAGCGAGTTCACGGTCTGCACAATCGCGGCAAAGATGTCGCGGGCCGGCACCACCAGCAGCGAGATCTCTTTGCCGTAACCTTCTGCGATGGACACGGCCTTGGTAAACAACGTCTGCTCGTGCTCGCTGAAGATTTGGTCCATCGCCAATTCATATTCACCGGTGCCATATCCGGTGAGGCGGGCCTCCATCACCACTACGTCCTGTTCATGCGTGTCAGTGTTTTCCAGGGCCCATCGCAGGTGATTGAGCGTGTTGTGATCGCGGACGGTCACCAGCAGGTTGCCCGGCCTGACCTCGACGGTTTCGCGATCAATGGTGTCCCGCTGCATGAGCTGGAAGTGCTCTTTCATGTGCGCTTCAGCGTCCGCAAACTTGAGCTTATTTATGCGTTCGGAGACGGTGAAGATCGCGAAAAATACGATTGAAAACACAATTCCCGCTTTAGTAGCCACAGACTTGGTAAACAGATTCGTCACCGCCACGCTGAGCAGCGCAAAAAAGACGCTGCCCAGGCCCAGCGGAATTTCCACTCCGCCAATGCGAAAGTTGGGTGGAACCTTCCATCCGCGCTCGCCGCGGTATTTGAAGCGCAAGACCAGCATGGCCAGCGCGTTGAAGGTGAAGCTCCAGATCACGCCAAAGGCGTAGGCTTCACCCAGGGCATAGACGTCTCCGCGGCTGAGAATGATGGTGAGCAGTTGCAGTCCTGTAACCAGATTGACAATGCGGTAGCTGGTGCCATATTTCTTGTGCGGCCGGCGAAACCAATCGGTCAGCACACCATCTTCAGAGACCCGATTCAACACTCCGTTGGAGCCAATGATCGAAGTATTGATGGCGCCAGAGAGAATCAGGAAGCCGACCACCACTACGAAGACCCGGAAGATGAGCCGCAAAACCAGCGGGCCGCTCATGTGCATGGCCAGCCCGGCAATCAGGTTGTCTTTGTAAATGGGAACGCGGACCGAGTCGGGAATCAGCATCACCGCCAGCAGCGAGGCGAGTCCGGTAAAGACGAAGCTGTAGATGGCAATAATAATGGCCGCGCGCTTCAGGTTTTTCAGTTTGGGGCTGGCGATTTCACGGTTCACTTGCGCCAATGATTCTTCACCGCTCATGGCCAGCACTGAGTGGCCGAAAGCAATCAGGATGCCGAACAGTCCCAGCATCTTGGCGAAATTTGTCCCCTTAAGGAAACCCAGCGCCTCGTCACTGAAATGCATATTCGAGGGAGTAGGCAGAGGCGGCAGATGGATGCCGACACGAAATAGCGTGTAGGCGGACCAGGCCAGCAGCAGAACCACCATCACGGTGGTGATCTGCATCACCCGCAGAGCCTTGTCGCTGGATTCTTCAATGCCCATGATGTTCTGCCGCCAGTAGTACAGCGTGACCAGGATGGCAAAGACTGCGGCGGCATAGTTCTCATTGATTTGGGGCGTGCCGTGGAACAAGGAGTGCATCGCCCCTGGCATCCATCCGTGGTTGTCGGCGGTCTTGAACAACCCATTGATCAGCCCGGCAATGTACTGGCCGGCGGACACGCCCGAGATAGGGCCGGTCAGGATGTAATCGAACATCAGCGCGGAGACACTTAGTTTGGCAAAGGTGCCTCCCAAGGCTTCCTTGACCACGCGGTACACGCCGCCACGGGTAAACATGGAGCAACTCTCCACGTAGACCGCCCGCACGGCAAAGGAGAAGAGCATGACCGCCAGGATGAACCACGGCGCCGCCTTGCCCACGGCCTGCTCGGCAATGCCTCCGGCGTAAAAAGCGGAAGATCCAAGGTCATTCAGGACAATGGCGGCCGCACGCCAATAGGAGATAAAGGTCAGCATTACAGTGCTGGCCACAACCAGGCGAACTCGATTAGAAAGCGGCGAAAATATGGGGGAATCTGATGCCATGAACGAGAATGAGAGGCGAAACGTATCATAGCATCGCCTCTATCCACTCACATGAAGTCTAAGGCATCAGTTGGCGGGCATCAAACGACCCTCCCATGAATTCAGAGGTGAAGAGGAAGATTGGTCCCGCTACAGACGGCGCAGTCAGGGCAACGCCTGGCTTGGCTTAATCCGACTCAGCGGCGAAAGGCAGAATCTCCCAGATTCGCAGCATGCTTGAAGGCCGATGGTTCGGTCACAGAGAGAATGTGAATGCTGCCGTGGTTGGGGTCAATCCTGCATTTGATCGTGACATAGCGTCCTTCCAGGCCCTTCAAGAGTTCACCATTGGTCACATTCCAGTCATTGTCGTCCTCCGTCCGAAATTTTTTGCCATCAGCGGACACTGTGCCGGAAAGGTTGACTCCTTTTATCCGAGCGCCTGCCGGGCGGGTGTTGTCGTTGGGTGTTGCAACGGCCTGGGCTGTCACCAGCGACGCCACAAGAAGCAATGCCAGAACAACGAATGGAACTCTCTTCATGGGTAACTCCCTTCGCCTGGTCGTCAGGGTTGACTTCAAGAAGCAAAGCTAACCCGGATCATGCCTTTCTGGAAATGCAAAGTATTAATGAGGCCTATAAACAATTTTTATTCTGGGCCGCGACCGGCCCTACGCCCGCGCTGAAGAAAACGCGCGTGCGCTTCACGGGCGCATCGGGGACAGCATCCTCTAGATTATGGGATGTTTTGGCATCCCCAACCGTCAATCGAGCCCGTCGATTCAAACAGGATGGGAGGGGCTGTAACCAATAAGATTCAGGTTCCCTCATCTCCGTTTGACCGGATCGCGATCGGAGACGATTACGATCTCCATATCTTTGGCCATGTCGATTACTTTCTGCACCGGGTCGCGGGCAAAAAAGCCTTCGCTCCGAGGTCTCATGACAAAGATCTGCGTGATCTGCTTCCGCCGTGCAAAATCAATGACCAGCTCCGCCGTATCCTTTCCTTCCAGCATGTGGGCCTCAATATCGAGGTGGCGGGCAAAGTTCAAATGGGTTTCGAGTGCTGATCGTTGCGCCTTCGCCGTAACCCCTGAAAACCCCGGCGGCTGCACCGCCACGGCAAAACATTCGGCCCCCAGGAAGTCGCTTACGCGTTTGGCCCGCCGTGTGACCATTGCTGTCTTAGGATCGGGCGTCAGATACACCAGAATTTTCTGATCGCTGTGCCTCTCCAGGTTGACCTCTGCAGTTGCTTCCTGAGCTGTCTCTCCATTCGTAATCCTCTGTCCCACCTCATGCGCCGCTTCACGCAACGCCAGTTCCCGTAATGCGACCAGAGTAGGCTCACGAAAAAAATTCTGCAGAGCGCGCTGTGCCTGCTCACCTTTGTAAACAACTCCGCGTTCCAGGCGATGCAGCAGGGCCCGAGGCGTGAGGTCAATCATGACC
>DATDGH010000239.1:0-2030 GCA_036522215.1 Candidatus Angelobacter sp.
ATACAAGCAGCCAAAAAAGTAGGAGACCAGCGCCGCACAATCTGTAACCATGCCAACGATGCTCCAATGTCAGCCGGATTGAACTTAGTGGTGATAGAAAATCCTGAATGAAGACGACGGTGCTCTGCACTGAAACCAAACGCAAAAAAGCCCGCCCGCAAAAAATTGCGGGATGACCCTCAGCTTAAAAGCCGGAAGGGATTGCCATTGACAGCCGGAAATAGGACAATGCGGTTTTGTGCAACGATCCGTGTATTTAGAAAAGTCTTCGCCGATAAGTGGCACTCACCCCAACAGGCGAGTTGTCTATTGCAGGGCCCACGTTCTTTACGCAGCGGGGCAATAGCAGGCTTGAGATGACAATGGGACAATCTTATTTTCGTAGACTTTCATTTCTATCGGCCGCATTCATGTGTTTGTCCTTCCCCCAGTCTTTTCATCCGGCCCAGGTCAGACAGATTCCCCAGTACACTTTCAAGATAATTCGAAGATTCCCTCATGACCCGAGTGCATTCACGCAGGGTTTGGCATACGCTGGAGGCTTTTTGTACGAAGGCACGGGTCTCAACGGTCGTTCGTCACTTCGTCAGGTACGGCTTGAGACTGGGGAGGTTCTTCAACGCGTAGACTTGTCGGCAGAGTTTTTCGGTGAGGGTGTTTGTGTTATCAAAGATGAAATCATCCAGCTTACTTGGCGGTCACGGATGGGATTTATCTATAGCCGTGTCGGCCTTCGCCGGTTACGCCGCTTTTCCTACTCTGGAGAAGGATGGGGCATCACGACGAGTGGAACTGAAGTGTTTATGAGCGACGGAACCGCTGATATCCGGGTCTTCGACACCAGCATGCTTCATGAGACTCGGCGGTTCCTGGTCCATGATGGAAACACCGCCATCAAGGATTTGAACGAATTGGAATTCGTAAGAGGGGAAATCTTTGCCAATGTCTGGCATACGGATCGCATTGCGCGAATCTCGCCGCGGGACGGTACAGTAGTCGGATGGATCGATCTAACAGGTCTCTACAACCCAAAAGATCGAACAGATCCCGACTCGGTCCTGAACGGCATCGCATATGATCCCCTTCGAAATCGCCTATTTGTTACTGGCAAGTTGTGGCCCAGCATCTTTGAGATTCAACTCGTTCCAAAGCGTTCGACACGCAACTGAGAGGACATGAGCAGTCCATAAATGCTTTTCCCTAAAATTAAGGCACAGCTTCACGTCCAATATCTATGGATCTTTCCGGCTGGTGGGCGACGAATCAGCCATGAGGATCTGATAGTCAATGAGGCGACGAAGGAGAAGCGGCGGGACATCAATTCTTTTTGAGAGCAGAATTTCCTGCCTCGCTTCCGCCGTAGATTGACCACTGAAGAATGGCAAAAGGTCATAGAGTTGCCGGCTCAATCTTACGGGATCAAGGCTGCTATACGACGTCACAGTGGCGCAGCTCTGAGAAATCTGTACAAGCTCGACCTTACCGAGTTTCAGCCGGTCGGGGATGGCCGATGAAAGCAGTTCCTTATACTTTTCGGCCAAAATCTGTGATTGAGCGGCCATTGCAGGGCCACAAATCCCGCATACGTCCGCCCACGTCAGCGGATCTACTAAGCGGGCGCAACGTTGGTAAAACTCCCTCTCTCTGCCCAGCCACTCTCCCCAAACAGACTTCTGCAGTGGAATATTACTCTCTTGATCAAGGTCGCAACCGGCAATCTTGCCGCGATGTTCCATCTGCTCCATCCAGCGCCGAAAAAGATGATCCAGGCAGTTGACATCGAACCGCAATTCGAGCAGGCACCAGATCGAAAGGGAGCGTTCAATTGTTGCCAACAATTCATGGAGCCGGACCCAAAATGCCAAGCCGGTCGCTCCCCGTGTATGCTTGCAAAACCATGTCGCGCAGGTCGACTCACGGTGCCGCCACACGCCACAGTTCCCGTCCGTGAGAAGATGGGGGCAACGCAGCGCCTGATTGCGCCCGAAAGCCTCCCGGCCACTGGAGTAGAGTACCGAGTAGC
Organism: Candidatus Angelobacter sp.; assembly: GCA_036522215.1. Lineage (GTDB taxonomy): Bacteria > Acidobacteriota > Terriglobia > Terriglobales > Acidobacteriaceae > Angelobacter. The sequence continues at coordinate 2,024 of DATDGH010000239.1, forward strand.
GCCGATC
>DATDGH010000240.1:0-1885 GCA_036522215.1 Candidatus Angelobacter sp.
CTTTCAGCCGGTTCTTGACTGCTTCGTACTGCTTTGGTTGCATTTGTCCAAGCTTGGCGATTGCCTCAGTACGGTCCGGTACGTCGGGATCGGAAATCAGAATGACTCTAGACATTTCTTGTTCGCTGGCTGCTTCTGCCAGGCTAAACCTGTAAACTGTGGTAAGAAACCCGGCTGAAGAGAGCGGGCCCATGCCCCCTAATATCCCCCAAAGGGCCTTCTTTCGCCGATAAGTTCCTTCTGTTTCTTCCATTATGATATCCAGTCGATCAGAATCAGTCCCTCGGCAGCTTTGCATACATGACGTTCGATCATGCAACTGCTAGTCTCCCGAGGCTTGCCAAGATGATTAAGAAGACCTCCGGCACGAAGGCGGGGATCTTTTTTGCAGCCCGAAAGCCGGCGTGATTCATCCATCCCTTACCTGAGCGGATGGGCTCGGTAGCGCATGCTGATCCAGCGATTACTAGCGAGAATTGTGGACAAAGAAAGATGCGCGGCCAGAATTTGCTTCGTACAACGAACTGGGCACCGGCTTGCGCGAATCCACCGCGACGAAGCGAAACTCGCTCGTATATCTCCGGCGGGACCCATCCGTCAGCCAAATCTGGTCAAACAGAGGCAGCATCTCGGATAGGTCAACCATCGCGCCGGGCAGCGCTGCATCTACAGTTCTGCGAATCATCTTGCTGAAAATATCCACGAATATCGGGCTGTCGAAGTCCAGATAAGCCGGTTTGCTTTCGACGGGAACTCTATAAAAAACGAAACGGGGAATTCCATGAGCATGGGCCCAGTTTCTTGCGTGAAGAAAACGTTCGGCGGCGCCAGCACAGTAGGCGAACTCCATTTCTTCCGGTGGAAAGCGCCATGACTCACGCTTGATGATTAAAGAGTCCAGCGAGATTCTAGGTGCATGACGCTGGGGAGCTATAACTCTAAAGCAATGCACCGTCTGCCTGCTGAGCAACCCGCCGACGAGATCGAGAGCGCGCAGGCAGAATTTGCCATCACGGGTTTTTGCCATCAATGTCCTATTATGGTTCTCCAGGATCATCGAGGAAACCGGAAGTGCCCGCGAACGGTTTGTGACGAATGAATTGGGCAGGTACTCGAGCCGGAAATTCGTTTTGGGAATCAGCGGCACAAGACGGCTGCATAATAGTATCTCCTCCGTATCCCCCACCGGTACCACGTTTTCTTCGCCAAGATCCAGGGCCAAGGCATTGAGAAGGTCGGGAAGCGACGGATGCTGATTGGCGAACAGAGTGGCCTGCAACGTGTTTGCACTTACATGAACTTCGCCCAGAACAAAGGTGTATCGACCGTCGCGAATTGCCTCTTCGTCGGCTGCTGCAATCATGATGTCAGGAGAATGGTAGCGGGCACCTTGCCACCCAGGCAGGCTCGGCGGAAACTCCTGCAGAAGCCGAGGTCGCAATTCATCGCAGGTGAGGTGGAGGACAGATTGATGGTCGCCAAACTGAAGCACCCGCTCCCACTTCTCTTCCAACTCATGCTGAAGGGGATCCATGATTTCCGGAGCTTTGTTGAAGAAGAAGGGCGCAGCCTTGTTCCACCAGAGAGCGGCATCTACGAAAGTAGCATGGCCTGACCGACGGAGCTCAGAATAAATCGCCTGGAACTTTTCCTCATAAGCCTGTGCCACACGCGCGGTGAACCACCGGCCGGTATCCAGCAGCAATGAAAGCGGCTCTGCCAAAGATTCGAGCACTTTGGGCCCAAGCAGCACTTCGGTGTCACGGCGGCAATCCTCGTACACGAGTGTCCGGCCTGCATAGACCTTGCCCTTGTTTCGAGTCGCAGAAAGCCCGGTGAGGCGGGTGAAGACCTGTTCCAATCGTTGAAACGAAAAGTTCAATCT
>DATDGH010000241.1:0-3596 GCA_036522215.1 Candidatus Angelobacter sp.
GGCGAAGATCCTGGACGGGTTTTACTATGGATCACGGCGCATACCGATACGCTCTGCTGGCCCACATCTCTCATTCCGTGAGGAGCAGGTCATAGATTTACTCACCAAAGGGTTCTCCAACAGAAGAATTGGAACCGTACTCGGAATCAGTGAGAGAACTGCTAAATTCCATGTGTGCAATCTCCTGCACAAATTGCGAGCAAGAACCCGCAAGGACCTTGTGGACAATATGGGCATGGACTTGAGCAAACCCAATAAGCATAGCGTCCCATGAACTTAAGTACATCTGTCCACGCGAGGGCAGTATACTGGCCTTCTTTCTGCAGTCGGGCAGTTGCTTTCGCCAGAGACAAAGTGCAATTCTTTGTCCTCAGATGAAAGCGGGTGTGGCTACGACTATGGGCTGAGTTGAGATAGTCTTTAAACGCGAGCCCAGCCCACATTCCAAGTTCCATCCAAGCCTTGTGGAAAACTTCCTTCCCAAGTGACAAAAGCGAAGCTCTGCTCAATTACCCAATTACAAAAGGTGGCAATGAGCGATGCCGTCGAATATCGTGGTCCTGGGTTGATCGATGCAATAACAACAAAGAAGTGGTTTGCCGTTTTTACTACACCCAGGCATGAGAAGCGTGTTGAAGAGTATTTTCGTGCGCGGGAAATCGAGGGTTTTCTTCCACTATGCCCGATCCGGCGCCAATGGAAAGACGGATCAAAAGGAACAGTAATAATCCCGTTGTTCCCAAATTACATCTTCGTGCGCATTGGTTGCGGCGAACGTGTGCCTGTACTCACAATCCCTAGTGTGATATCGATCGTGGGCAGCCGGCGCGAACCTGTGCCCGTTCCCGACTCTTACATTCATTTTCTGCGGGAAGGTCTTCGACTGGAGAAAATCGAACCGCACCCCTATCTTGCGTCTGGAGCGAGGGTGCGCATTCATTCGGGGGTGATGGCTGGGATGGAAGGCATTCTGCTTCGCACGAAGAATGATTTGCGTGTGGTGCTCACGCTCGAGATGATTATGAAGAGCGTGAGGGTCGAGGTAGAAATGGATGACATAGAGCCTCTCGGTGGGGCACAATCCGCCTATCATCCCAGCTCGTCAACATCGCCTGATCCTTGAAAGCTTGCTGCAAAGCCGATTTAACAGACTTTTGCGGTTGAATGTTCTATAGACTAAATGACCTTTTTCGTTTTGACCCTAATAGAGAGATTGCAACCCGTCCAGGGTTAGAAAGACTTTTGAGGGCCAGATGCTGGTTGTGATGCAGGCGAATGCCAGCGAAGAACAGGTACGCGCCGTCTGCCAAAAAATCAAATCTCTTGGCTATCGTGCTCACCCCATTCCGGGGACGCAACGCACGGCGATCGGCATTACCGGCAACACCGGCGCGGTCGAGATTGGCAGCCTGGATGAGATGTCAGGTGTGCAGGAAGTCATCCGGGTTAGCAAACCTTATAAACTCGTCAGCCGCGACGTAAAAGAAGACAATACAGTCGTCCGCTTTCCCGGCAGCGATGGCAGCTTCGGCGGCCATGATCTGGGGATCATCGGCGGTCCCTGCTCGGTGGAGTCACGCGAACAGGCATTCATTGTTGCGGAACGCGTGGCCCGGGCCGGAGCGCGTTTTTTTCGCGGCGGGGCCTACAAGCCGCGCACTTCGCCCTACACCTTTCAGGGCCTAGGTGAATGCGCATTGAAAATCATGGCTGAAATCCGTGAGCGTTTTGGCCTGCGCATCGTGACCGAGGCCATCGACAACGAATCCCTGGAGCTGGTGGCTGAATACGCGGACATGATCCAGATTGGCGCCCGCAACATGCAGAATTTCTCGCTGCTGAAAAAAGCAGGACGGATGCGCAAGCCGGTGCTGCTCAAGCGCGGAATGTCGGCCACGCTGGAAGAGTTTCTGATGGCGGCCGAATATATTCTGAGTGAGGGCAATTACGAGGTAGTGCTGTGCGAACGCGGAGTGCGCACCTTTGCTGATCACACGCGCAATACCCTGGATCTGAGCATTGTGCCGGCAGTCCAACGCCTGAGCCATCTTCCGATTGTGGTTGATCCCAGCCACGGAACGGGCAAGCGCGACAAGGTGCAGCCCATGTCGCGCGCCGCCATTGCCTCCGGAGCAGACGGGCTGCTCATTGAGGTACACCACGATCCTGATCGTGCGCTTTCCGATGGAGCTCAGTCAATTCTGCCTGACCAGTTCGACGAACTGATGTCAGAAATCCGCCAGATTGGGGCGGTTGTGCACCGCCACGTGCAGGAGCCACTGTTGCAGCCTGTTGTGGCAAATGCTGCAAAGTAAATTGCGCCGCCATTCCCTTTTCTATCCCGTTCTAACGCTGTGTCTTCTTTGTGGCTGCTCCGAGGCGCCTGAGCCCAGCCCTAACTACCACGAAAACGCCGATTTTCCTAAAACGGGACATAGCTAAGGTTAAATTATCGCTTTGATATTGATTTATTCTCCGATTTGTGCGTAGATTAACGGGTGCCTTATTGATAGAATGCCGACGCGTTCTCATTTGGCCAGCTGTTTTTGAAATCTAAGTACATCGCTACCTCGTCCAACTTCTTGCCGTCGTGTCGCTAAATCCAGGCAGGGTGCCGCGTTAGCCGGGATTTGGGCGCTTCACATAACGAGGAGACTCGTGTCGTACCCATCCAAGATGTTAGCCTTTGTCACTGAGCCAGAGCTGTGGCAAATTCCGCAAATCGCTCATCCAAGCTCGACGGCTGAGCGATGGGCGAGTTATGTGCTGCGGGCATGTAAATCGGAAAAAGATCTCAAAACGCTGGGGATGTGGGCGCGCCAGGTAGGGGTCAGCTATACGACCTTGTGCGAAACATGTCGATTGATTGGCGCCCAGCCCCGTCACGCGCGCGACTTTGTGAGGATTCTTCGGATTGTGACCAGGCCGTCCCTTGACCTCGGCCAATTTGGCAGTGTCCTAGACATTAGTGACAGGCGCACGCTCGAAACGATCATGGAGAACGGCGGGTTCCGAGGTTGCGGCAACCTTTCGCGGCCGGTTTCAGTAGCAATTTTTTTCGATAACCAGCGCTTTATAAGCTGTGAGAATGCCGGGCTTAAGGTCATCCGTGCCGCTTTTACGGCGTCGGGCTGGCAGGGCCTGAGTGAGCCGGGGGTATCGTAGGTTCTCAACTTTCCTTTGCCAGGTTTTGCGAAACGGCTCAAGAGCTTGCGGCAAAAATCACTATAGCTAAAGTCATGCTTTCTTCAGAGTCATAACGAAGTTTCTCACTACCCGGTCGGCCTTTCAAGAAGGCCATGGCTACAACCGGCTCTATAGCCCTGGAATCAGGCCCTTTTATGAAAACTCCGGCGAATATTCCAACACAAAGTGCAGCGTTTCATATTCTGTAGCGTGTAGGATGGCTTGGCTTTTTGATCTGCCGCAAGAGTTGATTGTATATAAATGTAAGTAAAAGGGCAGAGCTACGTACCCGATATGGGAAATATGAACTGTGAAAGTGGAGCGATAACGCCATGATAGCCAAGTTGAGGCTAGCTTAGGGGCAGCGTGGCTAGAACTAGGGTTGTATGCACTCTTTGTAAGATCTAACC
>DATDGH010000242.1:0-3513 GCA_036522215.1 Candidatus Angelobacter sp.
AGACGCGTGCGCAGAGATGCTTTCTCAAAAAAGAGGACAAGCTGCTTGCCGGCCAGCGCCGCGCGGAAATCTGCGGGACGCTTTTTGATATTCCCGGCCAGTTGGAACAGCCCTTGGATCTCTTCCGGCGAAAAATCCCGGACTGAAATCAGGTCATGCAAAACGAGCGGTTGCCGCGCCGGCGTCTTTTGTGCGGCGTGACTGTAAGGTCGTGCTCCTATCATTTCTTCTCCTATTTCGCTTCGCTCACGTCTGCCTAAAGGCCCGCGGGTCGCAAGCGACTCGCTAGACGCTGATACACCGTCAAACACCGCCGCGCACTATTGACGGGTGTTCCTATCATTTCTTGCTCCTTATTCGCTACGCTCACGTATTTTTCGCTTCGCTCACCCTGGACTAAAGTCCAGGGCTGGGCACGGAATCCGCCGCGGCGGATTCCTATACGCTGATACACAGTTGACCCACTACGTGGGTCAACTGGCGAACGGCTGCGTCAACATGTTGTTTGGTGATCAGGTAGGGTGGCAGGAATCGCACCACGGTTTCGTCTGTACGATTCAAGATCACCCCACGCTCCAGCATTTGCTTCACTACAGCCTTGGCCGTGTCTGCGGACGCAAAGTCCATCCCCACCATGAGTCCCAGGCCACGAACTTCCTGAATGCCCTCATGCTGCTGTTGCAGCTTCTTCAATTGTTCCACCAGATAGTCTCCGGTCTTCTGGATATGCTTGAGCAGTTTTTGCTGCTCCATGACCTTGAGCAATTGCAAGGCGACGGCGCAGGCCAGCGGCCCGCCGCCGAAGGTGGTGCCGTGCATGCCCGGATGAATGCATTGCGAAACTTTCTCGCTGGCCAGCAGCGCGCCCAAAGGCAGACCGCCGGCAATTGGCTTGGCGATGGTGACCAGATCGGGCTGGATACCGTAATGCTGGTAAGCAAACCAGCGTCCGGTACGTCCCAGCCCGCTCTGGATTTCATCCGCAATCAGCAGCGCGTTGTGTTTCTGCGCCAGCCGATGCGCCGCCTCCGCGAACCCCTTGCTCACGGGACGGATTCCCCCTTCTCCTTGAAGGAACTCAAAGCCGATGGCGCAAACGCTATCGTCAAAATGGCGCTCCAGGTCGGCAATATCGTTGAATTTCACAAACTGCACGCCGGGAAGAACAGGAGCAAATGGCGCGCGATATTTTTCTTTGTGCGTGGTGGCCAGCGCTCCAAACGTCCGGCCATGGAACGCATGTTCCAGCGCCAGGATTCGCCATTTGGGCTCGCTGCCATTACTCGAGTTTTCCCGCGCATATGCGCGCGCCAGCTTGAGCGCGCCTTCCCAGGCCTCCGTGCCGCTGTTGGTAAAGAAGGCGCGGTCCATACCGGATATCTTGGTCAGCGCAGCCGCCAGCCGGCCCTGGTACTCGTGATAAAAGAGGTTGGAAGTATGAATCAGCAGCTTGGATTGTTGCGCAATGGTCTTGGTAATTGCCGGATGCGCATAACCCAGCGCATTGACGCCGATGCCACTGAGAAAATCCAGGTAGCGGCGGCCTTTGTCATCGTATGCGTAGACGCCACGGCCTTTGCGCAGGAGGATGGGATAGCGCTCGTAAGTTGAGAGCAGCAGTTTGGATTCGAGTTTGCTTACCTGCTCCAGGTTCACGCTACCAGTACCTCCGTCCCCAGTTCGATTTTGCTGAAATAAAACTGCGGCAGTATCTCAACTTCGTTGGCGGGAAGGATGCGGACCCGGTTCACGCCCCGCAGCAATGCGTGCCTGCAAGCTTCCAACTTAGGAAGCATTCCGCCGTTGATCACCGACTTCTGCGTCAACTCCGTTGCCTGGTGCAAGTTCAACCAGCGGATCACCAGCCCGTCTGCGTCTTTTACTCCGGGAACGTCGGTGAGGAAGATCAGCGCGTTGGCATGGCAGGCAACGGCGCAGGTAGAGGCCATCTGGTCGGCATTGATGTTGTAGTACTGTCCATCGCCGCCCAGCGCCACGCTGGAAATTACAGGGATGGAGTGCTGTTGCCAGATGGTGTTGAGCCAACTGGGATCGACAGAGGTAATCTCGCCCACAAAGCCGAGATCGTGGCCATTCGCGGCTCTCTTGCGGGCACGGAAGGCGCCGCCGTCGCCGCCGCACAATCCCATTGCGGGCTGGCCCACGGCTTGCAGGGCCGCCACCAACTTTTTATTCATGTGACCGGCCAGCACCATCACGGCGAAGTCGCGGGTTTCAGCATCGGTTACGCGCAAGCCATCAACGAACTCGCTGGTCTTGCCCACCTGGGTCAGCATGCGGGTGAGCGCAGTGCCTCCACCATGCACCACCGCGACCTCGTGCTCGGTGGCCAGTTGTTTCACCGCCAGCGCCGCGCGATGAAGCAGAGAGGCATCTTCCATGGTGGCGCCGCCGAGCTTTATGACAATCTTCATCTCAGCCCCTCCTCTTCATTCCAGCCAAACATCACATTCATGTTTTGTACCGCCTGCCCGGCCGCGCCCTTCATCAGGTTGTCCAGGCAAGAGACCATCACCATGCGTTTGCCATCTTCGGCGAGTGTGAATCCGATGTCGCAGTAGTTGGTGTGCAGCGAATACTGAATCTGCGGCAGCTTGCCCTGGGGGAAGATGCGCACCCAGGATGAGCCTGCATAAAACTCGCGCAGACAGCTCTCCACTTCCTGCGGCTGCATGGCTGACTTCAGGCGCACGTAGATGGTGGAAAGAATCCCGCGCGGGATGGGAAGCAGGTGCGGCGTGAATATCAATTGCTTAGGCGCAAGGCCGAGTTGCTCCAGCATCTCCCCGGTGTGCCGATGGCAGAAAACCGAATATGCAGAGAGATTCTCCGCCACTTCCACAAAATGTGTTTTCTGCGTTGGCTGCTTGCCCGCACCGGAGACGCCCGATTTGGAATCGCAGATTGCCCCGAAGGAGAGATCAATCAGCCCGCCCCGCACCAGCGGCGCCAGCGGCAGAATTACTGACGTGGCATAGCATCCGGCATTGGCCACCAGAGCGGCTTGCTTGAGCTTGTCGCGATGTAGTTCGGGAATTCCATAAACTGCCTGGGCAGTAAGCTGATCGGCCGCTTGTGAATCAGCGTCGTGAAATTCATAGACGGTGCGATATTCAGGAGTAGCCAGCCGCCAGGCGCCACTCAGGTCAACTACATGTACGCCTCGGCGGACTGCTTCCGGCGTCCATGCGCGCGAGACTTTGTGCGGAGTCGCCAGAAAGAGAACATCGACGCCTTTCTTTTGCAGCGCGTCCCAGTGAAATGATTCCAGCGGAAATCCACCGTTGCCGCTGATGTGCGGATAAACTTCGTCCAGCCGGTTGGGGCCGGCGCTTTCACCATCGCGGGTGAACAGGACAGGCTTCCTGACCAGGGGATGGCGCAGAAGGAGCCGCGCCAGCTCAAATCCGGCATAGCCGGTGGCGCCAATCACTGCGGGTTGGATGGTTGCCGGCATCAGGCGCGCATCGCCTCCAGCCTGGCCTGAAGTGA
>DATDGH010000243.1:0-2813 GCA_036522215.1 Candidatus Angelobacter sp.
AAATTGCTTGAGGATCAAAGTAACCGTCACGCCGAATTCTCTCAGGCGAAAGAAGATCAGCGATTCTGTTTGAATTAAGGGACAGCAAAGCGGCGGAACTGGGAGCAAACCAGCCAAATTTTTCCCGATCAATAATCCGAGGAGGAAGATAGCGCCTCGCAACTTGCCTGACCACATATTTTTCCTCAAAATCTCTAATTTTTAGAGTCGGCGGAACCTCGGTGCAAAAGTCGGCGATCTGGGTGCAAAGAAATGGATGCCTCAATTCAACAGAATGGGCCATGGCCATGCGATCTCCATGATCACCCAGCAGGTGGTCGGCCAGTCTGAGTTTAAGATCCAGGTACGACCGCTGATGCACCGGGTGCCGGCCCCGCAGCCTGTCAGTTTTGATATTTAAGGCGCGGTAAGAATCAAATTCGTCGAATTGGTTCCTCACCAATTCCGAATAGAGCTGCAGCTTCGTTTTCTGAGTAGCAGCATAGTTTCCTTCGTAGACTATTGAAGAGTCCGCCCATAATCGCTGGCGCATATCAACTTCGGTTTGATTGTCCGTTGTGGCGTTTCTTACCTTCAACCCATCGAACTTATATCCTATGTAGCCCGCAAATAGTTCATCCGCGCCCTCGCCTGTCAGGACCACGGAAACTCCGGTTTTATACGCAACTTCTGAAAGGGCGTGACAGGCAGTGTTGTACGTATCTTTCATCGGGCATTCGCTGTGGGACACTGCCGCTTCAAGCCGTTCAAATACCTGCGCCGCTGAGAAACGAATATCCTCGTGATGGCCGGAGATGCATGCTGACATCTCCTCTTGATAGGTGCGTTCAGACATTTCCCGTTCGGCAAAGGAAATGGAGAACGATTGGGGGCCTGGCGGTCCGAGGAAATGCACCATGGCGCCAACCAGAGATGAATCAAGACCACCGCTCAAGTAGAGCCCAAGAGGCACATCGGATCGTCTGCGCAATTGCACAGATTTGATGAGCAGTTCATGAAGACGTTCTATGTAATAATTCTCCGCACGTTCGGGCGGTGCATCGCAGAGCATTGGGTAAATGAGGTCCCAAAACTCAAATTCCCGCACCCCCTCGCTTGAAACTACCAAACGATGCCCGCTGCTCAGACTATTAATCCCCGCAAACATTGTTTCCGGACTGACTAAGCCCGGAAAGGAAAAGATTTGATCAAGGCCCCGCAAGTTTACGGCCCTTTCAACACAAGGATGCGCGAGAAGCGCCTTGATTTCAGAGCCGAAAATAAACAGGCCATCTTTAAAGTAATAAAAGAGCGGATTGATGCCGAATTGATCTCGTGCGAGGTGCAGTGTCGCAGTACCACTATCGTAAATGGCCATAGCAAACTGGCCGTCTATCTTCGCAAGTAAATCCATTCCATATTCTTCATATAAATGTGGGAGTAGATCGGTATCGCACTTGGATTTAAGATGATGACCTTTGGACAGCAGATCATCCCGCAGTTCTTCATAGTTATAGAATTCGCCGTTGCAAATAGTAATGACCCGGTTATCTTCGTTGCATACAGGCTGGGTATCCGCCGCCAGGTCCACGAGCGCGAGCCGACGGAAACCAAACCCTATGTTATCCAGATGGATATGCCCAGCTGCATCCGGACCACGATGGCGCAGTTGTTCTGTCATCGCCATGAGCGTGGTCAAATCTGTGCGCTGCTGCCCACGAATATCAAAGTACCCGGTGATTCCGCACATGGTTAGCTCCTGCAGTCTGTCCGGTTAATACGTTGAACAATTTGATTTGCCTAACGGATGAACTTTGCAAGCTTCTGACCGTAGCTTCGTATCGCGTTCCATCACGGACGGGCAGAAATGAGAACTATTTGTAAGAGTGTAAAAGCGGATTAAACAGATTAAGACTATGTGGGCGCCTGCTGAAACGATGACAGTATGGACGGCTCGGCAAGTGAGACATCCGCGAGCAAATGTATTTCCGTGTCCATAGCGTCTGAGACTTGGCGCAGCAGTCGTTGATATTGTTCAACAAAGTCCAGCATTCGGCCGCGAGTGAACTTAGAGGTCCTATATTCAAGAATCCCACCTAAAGATCTTTGCCCGTCTTCCATGAACAGCGTCATATCCAGCTTTGCTAAATGCGAAGCCCCAGAATCCTTGAGCAGGGTGATTGTGAGCCCGGGAAACATATTCATTTCCATTTCATTTTGCAATACGAACTTAACTTCGAAAAATGGGTTGCGATTAATGTCGCGATTAGCGCCTATATCCTGCACCAGCTTTTCAAACGGCACGTCTTGGTGCGCATACGCTCCCAACGTCATCTCTCGCACTCGTCTCAACACTTCCCGAAAACTCGGCCCACCTCTCAGGTCCGTCCGCAACACTAACTGGTTCACAAAAAATCCAATTAACCCTTGCGTTTCTGGTCGGCTCCGGTTCGCCACGTCCGTCCCCACCACGATGTCCTCCTGCCCCGTCCATAGCCCCAGCAAAACCTGAAATGCCGCCAGCAAAGTCATGAACATCGTCACCCCTTCCCGCCGACTGATCCCCCTCAGATCCTCGCTCAACTCCTCTCCTAATTCAAACCTCACTAGCTCCCCGCGCTGGCTCACCACTTCCGGCCTCACCCGGTCAGTGGGCAACTCCAGCACTTCCATCCCCACCAACTGCTCCCTCCAATATTCACCCTGCTTCTGCAGCCGCTCCCCACTCAGCCACTCCCGCTGCCACGCCGCATAGTCCGGATACTGGATCCCTAGCGGCTCCAACGGATTCTCCTCCCCTCGGCTGAAAGCCCCATACAACGTTCCCAACTCCC
>DATDGH010000244.1:0-2675 GCA_036522215.1 Candidatus Angelobacter sp.
ACAGCAAGAACCCCGAGCTGTCTGGGTTGGTCTTCTCGCTGGTGAATGAGCGAGGAAAACCGCAGGACGGCTTTTTGAGTTTGGAAGACGTCTACAATCTGCGCTTGCCGGTCGAGCTGGTTGTGCTGAGTGCGTGTGATACCGCGTTAGGGGAAGAGATCAGCGGTGAGGGGCTGGTAGGGTTGACCAGGGGGTTCATGTACGCTGGCGCCAGCCGCGTGGTGGCGAGTCTATGGGCGGTCAACGATGCCGCGACTTCGGAGTTGATGGCCCGCTTTTACCGCGCTATGGAGGTGAACGGGATGCGGCCAGCAGCGGCTTTGCGGAAGGCCCAACTCGAGATGGCGAAGCAGAGCCGCTGGCATTCGCCGTACTTTTGGGCGGCATTCCAGATCCAGGGAGAATGGAAGTAGTTGGCTGCTTTACGGATCATGGAGCCGGGCCGCCCAGTTCTAGAGAGCATCGTGCCTACCGGTCAACTGCCGAGTTCTCAGGCAGCCCTTTGAGGTTTTGAGTCACTCGAACCGATCCGGCCCATTCCGAAAGTCATGCACTAACTCTCCGCAATTCGTGGCATACTTACCGGCCAGCCAAGCGGTAGTACGGAGAATCCGCTTATCTGGGAACTGTTTTTGCCCACCAGCAACGCCATGCCGGGAAACAGCGCCTCTGCGACGGCGGCGCAGCAAATCCGTGTAGATGAAGAAGAGGCCCTTCAACGGAGAGGATTGGATCTGGCTTACTTCATCGTCGCCGACCGTGGTATGGCCTTTGAGATTCTCAGCAAGGCGATGAACAAACTTGCGGCTCAGCGGAGCCGTGAGACGAAGAGGGCCTACTGGCGGGACAAATATCTCAAGCGTAGGATCACGAGGATTGTCCGGGAAGAATGCGACGCGTTGCAATGGTTGATCTATTTTGAGGCTGAGCGCTACGAGAGAGAACAGGAGCGAACTGGCAGGCACACCAGACACGATATGGTTGTTCGTTACATCAAATATCTGGTGCAGGCGACAACAGCCATGTCATCGTTGTATGTCCATGTTGGATTAAACCGCCTTCTGCGCAATTACACCACGCCAGAGGTTCGGCAGGTTTACGAATGGGTGACGGAGCACTATCCCAGCGACCAGGAATACAGGAAGGTGAAAGCGATTTTGATGGAAAAGCTTAAATCGCGCTTCGAGAGTTTCCTCAAAACTTGTTCTGGTCCATATGGAGAATTGCGATTCCAAAGCGCCGAAGACCAGACCTCGTGGGTGCGCTTCGTGGACGAATGCCTGAGGACCTTCACTCCCTGGAGCACGGCTGAAGCCTGTGAATCGCTAGCCACGGCGGGCGGCAACGTGGCTCCAGTTTCGCCAGGGTTGCAGGAGAAAATTCGGGGCAGCATGGAAGATCGGATTGAGATGAGCCGCTCTCATCGATTCATCGATCCCACTTGCTATGGCCGCATTACGGAGGCGCTTAGCTTGGAGCCGCCCGACCACAGGCTGGCCCTACCCCGTTTTTTCATGAATGGCGAGACCGGCGGTGCCAACTCCAGATCGCCAAGAATTCCTGACGGACTTACTCAAGAGGAACGAAAAAAGCTCGGAGATCGCCTTTCAATTGAAGCGGAACGCCGCAGTCGAGTTGCGCCTGGTTTTTTGAAGATTCTGGTCGATGGCCGCGAATATGTGTGGCTGGACAGTGGGCAGTCAGGCAAGAACCGGTGCCAGCTTGAAGAAGGTGCGAAGCTAGTCGAGGTCTGGACCCACTACGAAGGTGCAGACGTACTTCTGGGAACTCATTGGATTGCCTACACTCAATCCGCAGGGATTGCGGCCGCCGCAGCCACGCTGGATCTTGGAAATCGAAGGGAGTTATTGCTGGAAATAATTCCAGCAGCGCGGACCGCTCAGGATGCTGGCGGGGCCATGCTGTGGCTGAAATGCTGTCCGACGTCAGCCTTGGCGCGTGCGACAGAGTTCGTGACTGATCGCTCGTTCTGGCTCTATGGCTTTCCGAAATATGCCTTCCTCGCTCTGTTGTTTCTCGCAGCTGGCTGGAACATTGCCAGGCTTCGATCCAGCCATGAGCTTTCAGCGCAGCATGACTCCATTGAACGCCTCACAAGGGAAGTTGCTGAGGAGAAGAGAGAGCGCGCCTCTCTGGAGAAGAGATTGGAAAGCGAGCGCCAGGCTCCGATTGAAACATACTCGCTTGCGCCGGACGAAACCGCTACTCGCAGCGGACAGGAGACGCCTGAACCAGCGGTCACTTTCGCTCCACAGGTCCCCCAAGTAATCCTGGAGATTCCAGTCGCTGGCCGTCCACGAACGGAATATAGGGTGATCTTAAAACCATTCCTGGAGAGTCGCGCAATCCTGGTTGAGAATTTCCCGAAGCCAGCGCATCCCACAGGAACTGAACCACTCAAATTTGTCCTGCCTGCTTCCTTTCTGGAGAGCGGGAAGCACTACGTGCTGGAACTAAATGCAATCAGCCCATCAGGCCATTCCGAGCGAATTCACACCTTCACATTCCTAGTAGCAAAGAGATAGCCCGCTATTACGTCAATTGGCGTAGGAAAATCGGCCCTTTCTCCGTCTCATTGATCCTCACGCGTGGCCTACTCGTTTTCTTAATGTGAAAGAGTCCCGCTACATTGTCATGTCAAAAAAATGACAACT
>DATDGH010000245.1:0-2137 GCA_036522215.1 Candidatus Angelobacter sp.
GACTTGTGGAAGGTCAGGGCGATAGAGCAATTCTTGCACTGCAAAGTTTCACCACAGGCGCGGCACAGCACAATGGAGGAGTATCCGCGACGGTTGAGCAGGATCATGGCCTGTTCGCCACGCTCCAGGCGCTCGCTCACCTCCTGGACCAACTGGCGGGAAAAAAGCCGGTCCTCACCTGCCTGCTGGAACTCAAATCTCATATCCACCACTTCAACTTCCGGCAAGGGACGCCGCTCCACCCGCTCGCCCAATTCGATCAAGGCATACTTTCCGGTTTGAGTATTGTGATAAGACTCGATTGAGGGCGTGGCCGAGGCCAGCACCACGGTGGCATTGCTGAGCTTGCCGCGCAAGACCGCCACGTCGCGCCCGTGATAGCGCGGCGTCTCTTCCTGCTTGTACGAAGAATCGTGCTCTTCATCCACAACCAGCAGCGCCAGATTGGAAACTGGCGCAAACACCGCCGAGCGCGTACCCACCACAATCCGCGCTTCGCCGCGCCGGATGCGATGCCACTGCTCCGCCCTTTCGTCGTCGGTGAGTGCTGAATGCAAAATGGCAACCTCGTCGCCAAAAACCTGATGCAGGTTGGCCGCCGCGGCCGGAGTTAGCCCGATCTCAGGCACTAACAAAATTGCGGATCGTCCCGCTTCCAGCACCGCCTGCATCGCCGCCAGATAGACCGCGGTTTTGCCCGAGCCTGTGACTCCGTGCAGCAGCGACACGGAAAAAGTCTTCTTCTCCACCGAACGCTGAATCGAATCCAGCGCAGCTTTCTGCTGCGCATTGAAGATAAAATCCAGATGCGAGGGGCCACGCTTCTTCAAGCCGCTCACCTGGAATTCAGCCGCTTCTTCGCCCATCTCTACCATCCCGCGCTTTACCAGCGTTTGCAGTGTAGAGCGCGGGACCTCGAGGCTGCGAAGCTGTTCCACCTCCAGCCTCCCATTGGCCTGCTGCAACGCGACAATGATCTTTTGCTGATTATCATTGAGCTTGCCGCTCACCTCTTTCAGAATGGCGATCTGAATGGTGCGACGAGCGTCACGGGAAGTGGACGCATCTTCCCGGGCAATCCATTTCTTGCGCACCAGATTGTCGAGCACCTGGCGGTTGGCGCCAGTGGCCGAACGAATGGTTCCTTCAAGCACATCAGCGGAATCCGAAAGATGGTCAAGTACGGCGTACTCCAGCATCTGCGCGTCTACCTCTTGCCGGGAGCGGCGGGAAGACCCTGTAGTGGCCGAGGCATGCAGGATCTCCTGGCCAGTCTCGGTGATGCGGTAGACCTTAGCTTTCTTAATTTCCGCCGACAGTGGCAGCATCGTGCGAAAGACCTCGCCAATCGGAGCAAGATAATATTGTGAAATCCACTGGCCCAACTGTGTGAGGGTCGCATCCAGAACCGGCTCCGAATCCAGCACCTCCAGAACAGTTTTGGTCTGCACGCTGGGCTGGCGATCGTGCAGAGCGGTAACCACTCCCGCCATGCGGCTGTTTCTGAACGGGACCAGCACTCGCCCCCCAATCACCGGCATTCGATCAACGATCTTGTAGGTGAATGTCATGTCCAGCGGGACAGGCAGAGCGACGTCACAGAATTGAGGCATGTAGTTCGATTGTAAGGGAGAGGAGGAAAGTAGACCTGCCTCTATGATTCATCCACGCATCAGTGTCGGGAACCCCACAAAACAATTGCTGTGCACATCTTGTGGTCATACAATCCCACCTTCAGTAAGTTTACGTAAGGAGTCTTCGATGAATGTCTGCAAACTCATGCTTTCGCTTCTGCTCGTAACCGCGTCAGCTGTACCTCTCCAGACCGGATCGCAGTCTGTTGCGTCATCAAAAATTGATCCTGGAAAGGAGGCGGACATTCGCCGCCTGCTGAAATTGACCGGGGCTGAGGCGCTCGTGCTGCAGACAATGGACGGAATGGAGAAGGATCTAAAGCCGCTGGTGAAGAATTCTCTGCCGGCCGGAGAATATCGCGATAAATTGGTTGATCTTTTTTTCGCGAGATTTCAATCGAAAGCCAAGCCTGGGCAGATGCTGGACCTCGCAGTACCAATCTATGATAGCCACTTTTCCGCAGAAGAGATCAAGGGCTTGATTCAGTTTTACCAGACTCCTC
>DATDGH010000246.1:0-2814 GCA_036522215.1 Candidatus Angelobacter sp.
TCGGACGAACCATGACTGTATGCTTAAAGGGATGAGCCGCCGCCCGCTGCTTGGCATTAACCCGATAACGCACGGGGCCGCACTGCATAAAGATGATCGGATGGTGGCCATCCTTTCGTGTGACCGTCGCGGACAAACCTGTGACGAACTTCGCCTTGGCCTGACGCGCAACCAACTCAAAGCTTTGGGCAGATAGATGGTGGCATTCGTCTACAATCAGGTGCCCATAGTTGCCGACCAGATCATCGACTACACCGTTTCGGACCAGGCTCTGGATCACCGCCACATCTACTAAGCCGGTGGGCTTGCTGCGGCCGCCGCCAATCCGGCCAATGGCGCCTACCGGTAATCCCAAGAAGGTATAAAGTCGCTCGATCCATTGCTGTTGCAATTGCCGTCGATGTACCAATACGAGCGTATTAACGCCGCGCTGGGCAATCAGCCACGCGGCCACCACGGTCTTGCCAAACGCGGTGGTGGCTGCCAACACTCCCGTGTCCTGAGCAAGCATGGCCTGGGCGACGACAATTTGCTCGGGGCGCAGTTCACCCAGAAATGTCGCCTTCAGCAGTTGGCCAGGGTTGCGCTGGTCCCGGACCACCGCTTTGATGTCCAGATCCGACAGGGTTTGAAGCAGGTCATCCAGGCAGCCGCGCGGCAATCCAATGTGCTTTGGATGATCTTCAGCGCAGGCGATAATTCGGGGCTTGTCGTAGGTCGAAAGCCGCATGGCCTGCGCCTTGTAGAATTCGGGATTTTGGAAAGCCGCCAGCCGGATCAAGCGGTTGCGGAGGGCGGGAAGCAGTGGTTCTTTCGCGATATATATCTGATTGGCAAACGTGAGTTCTAAGGTTTTTGGAAGAGGACCAGCGATTAGAGTATCTTTCCTGCGCCGCGAAGGTGGAGCTATCCAGGGTGCCACTTCCTCTTCATCGCCATCTGGCACTAAGCGGACGCCAATTACTTTCCCTTTCGCTTCAGCCAGACGGACCACTTCTTCAACTTCACTGCGGCTAATTTTGTGGATCGAGGACAAGAACTCCCATTGGTCGAGATACGGTGTCATTCGCTCATCCAGGAAAACGCCATTGGCTGATTCCCGCGGCCGCTTCTGCAATGGCAGGGCGATTAAGTTGCCGAAACCGCCCGGCGGAAGAGTGTCTTGATTGGGAAAGAAACGGTCGTACGAATCCAGGCCGATGTCAGGACGGCGTTCCATGGTTTCCGTCAGAATATGCGCCCCCAACTTGCGCGCCAAAGTGGCAGGCACGGCTTCCTTGAAGAAGAACCAAATGTGTCCGCCCCTGCCCGACCGCGATCGCTCCAAGGCCGCCGGCAAATTCATTTGACGGCAAGTTTCCAAAAACGCGGTGACATCGTCCTGCCACGTTGTTTTGTCAAAATCGGCGGCGAGGAAGAAACAGGTTTCATCCAGAAGCATCGGATACACGCCCATGACGAAATCACGGCTATGGTCGTCATGACCCTGCAGATGCCAGCGAATCACATCGTCAGTTACGGGAAGAAAACGCTGGTGGGGACATTCGGAACATTTGATCCTTGGCTTTTCGCAGATGCCCTGGACCCATTCATTACCACACACCGGTGAATAGCCGGCCCTGCCAGTCTTGCGGCTTTCGAAGCGACGCGGGTAAACATCTTCGCGTCCATGAAACAGCGAACGAAAGAGGGCGATTTTGGCCTCGGCAGGCGAATGTTGATTCGCGCCAACTTGCTGCAAGGCAGGCAGTCTGACAAGGGCTTCCATAACCCTATTTTGCATTTGCGTCTCTGCAAAGCTCCAAGCACAATCGAAAACCGACTAAGAGCTGGCTGACAAGATCTTCATCAGGGCAAATCTCTCCCGGTCTTGATCGGGCTGGTCCCACTGGTTCAGTCCACAACCATGATAGCCCCTCGGATAACGAGTAGTCGGAAATACTTGGACGACACCGTAGGACCTCTTGATGCATGCAGGGTAGCGTACCGGATCGCAGATGCAGACGGAGCGGGGAGCACAGAACGCCGATGATGAACCAGTGTGCTAGCATTTGGGTCCGAATGCGTTTAATCTATTTGCGAGAGGCTCATTTCAATGACCATTCGGGTTGAACTCAACCCCGAGACCGAAGCCCGTCTCATCGCCGAGGCACGCGCTAAGGGTCTACCAATGGAAAAGGTAGCCGAACAACTCCTTAAAGAAGCGCTCATTGGACGTTCTTTGTCTCGGGGCCAGGTGAGTGTTGAGGAATTTCATCGAATGCTTGATGCGATGGCGGAAGGATCCGAGAGACTGCCAGATCTGCCCACTGAGAGCTTTTCGAGGGAGAGCTTCTATGAGGACCGGCTAGATGGCAGAGACGCCGTACCTCGTCGATAGCAACGTCCTTCTCCGCTGGGTAAAACCCGACCACAGCGATTATCCCGCCATCGCCTCAGCGACGGATGCCATCCTTCGGAGTGACGGCGTCCTCTGCTATACCTCCCAGAATGTCGCGGAATTTTGGAACGCCTGTACTCGCCCTGTGGATCGCAATGGGTACGGCCTTTCGCCTCAAGATACGGACCGTCGGGCAAGATTTTTCGAGGAAAAGCTCCGTTTGCTTCCGGACAGCCTCGCAGTTCACGAAGAGTGGCGCACACTCTTGGTGACACATGGTGTCTCTGGCGTCCAAGTTCATGACGCACGCCTAGTAGCCGCGATGCGTGTGCATAGCGTCAAGCGCATTCTGACTTTCAATGACAGGGACTTTGTTCGATACACGGATATTGAAGCCGTTCACCCTCGGGCAGTCCATCTTAGGTAAGTCAAGC
>DATDGH010000247.1:0-5209 GCA_036522215.1 Candidatus Angelobacter sp.
ATACGGCGCTTCTATTATTCAGTTGTCAAAGATCGCTTCGGGAGCTAAAAAGTTCCCGCTCGCCCTGGGGCGAGGGCGCTTCCTACTGCGCCTGATACCAGCATGGCAGTGGAAATGATGGGAAGTCAATAAAGTGCTGTCACGATACTGTCACTTTTGCCGGGTTTAACCATCATTGCCCTGTTCTTGGCGTCCTTCGTGCCCTTTGTGGTTAGGTCTGCCGTCGTTTTGTTCGCCTGGGATGCTGGCGAATGCCAAGGCTCGGGAACTTGATTATGCGGCGTGGGCCTAAAGGCTAATGTCACTTACTTTGGACTCGGGATTAGACGGCACCTGGAGAGAAAGGCCAAAATCGTGCCGCCCCGCCCCACCGAATAGGACCTAAGACACAAACATTATCGGGTGTGGGGCGGGGCTCAATTGCTTTTTATTCGTTACCCACCCGTTACCGGGTGGGCTCAGTAGGTTCCGCCCTTTCAGGGCTTGGTCTTTCGTTGCGCAAACAATCTTCGCTCTGGCTAAACGCTCAAGTCGTGCCTGATACAAATCTATTTATGAGATAGCTATCTATTAGTAGCCAGAAGCTGGCAGCTATTAATAGTAGCTTCACTCACTCCGCAGCGCATGCACCGCATCCAAACGCGATGCGCGACGGGCCGGTACAAAACTGGCCATGAGCGCGGCTGCCATCAGTAACGAGATCATCATGGCCAGCGTTAACGGCTCCGTGGGCTGCATGCCGTCGACCACGTGCAGCAGCACACGTCCTGACGCAAGCGCCGCGACGATACCTATGCCGACGCCAATCAGGATCATTCCCACGCTCTGCCGCAGCACCAGCCGGATCACGTCGCGGGCAGTTGCTCCCAGCGCCATGCGCACGCCAATCTCCGAAGTTCGCCGGCTGGTCAGGTAGGAGAGCACGCCATAGATCCCTACGCAGGCCAGCAGCAGGGCCAGTGCGGCGAAGATTCCAAAAAGGAACACCAGGAGCCGTTGCCGGGCAACTGAGGCGCTCGCCAGATCTTCCAGAGTGTGAACCTGGTAGAGGACCTGATCGCCGGTATCTCCGCGCACAGCATGGCGTAGCGTATCGAGCACGTTCAATGGCGGAACGCCAGTGCGCACGGCGACGGACATATGCTCAGACCAGCGACGCACCCAGACATCCCAAATCTGGTCGAACGCATAGTAGAGCTGGGCGCGGATCGTCGCCTGATCATCGCCCGCCAGTCCCCAGTAGCGAACGTGGCCCACGACACCGACCACCTTGAGTGGCTTCTTGCTCATGTCCGGAACCCAGAGGAGCTTGCCTACGGCATCCTGTCCGCCGAATGCATGTTGCGCCAGGACGTCGTCAATCACGATCACCATCTCATTCTCATTGTTCAAGCGGTCCTGCTCGTTAATGAACCGGCCTCGAAGTAAAGGAATGCCCATGACTTTCAAATAGTCGGGCGTGACGCAGTTAGTCAGGACTAGAGGCATGTCTTTCTCGGGCGGAAGAGCAGCGCTGTTCCAATACGGCAGTGGATTATTTCCCTGGCGCATCGGGACTGTATCTACCAGGGCGACGGCCTGCACGCCGGGCACATGGCTGGCGCGGTCCAGAAGCTCTTTCCATGCGGCGCGGGTGCGTTCCGGCTTAGCGAGCACAGCAGGGGAGAGCGCGATTCGGGCAGTCAATACATTGTGGATGTCAACGCCGGGATCAAGCGAATACAGCCTCAGCAATGTGCGGCCGAGCATTCCCGCAGAGACCAGCAGGACAACCGCCAGCGCCAGTTCCGATACCACAAAAGCGCCGTGCAGGCGACGTGAGCTTCTGGTAAGCGTTCTCGCTCCGGCTCGAAGAACCTGTTCCAGGTTGCGCACCGGGGCGCGCAACGCCGGCGCCAACCCAAAAAGAAAACCGCTGAATAGAGAAACAGTCAGCGCAAACAGCAGCACCCGCCAATCCATGTGGATTTCTTCAGCACGGGGCAAACTGCCGGGCCAGAAATGTACAAACGGCTTAACCCCATACGCAGCAATGGCCACGCCGAGCACGCCTCCACAGAGTCCCAAAAGCATGCTCTCCGTCAGGCACAGCCGTATCAAGCGCCCGCGACCTGCGCCCAACGCCACACGCAGAGCAAATTCGCGCTCGCGCGAAACTGCCCGCGCCAGCAGCAGGCTGGCGACATTGGTGCATGCGATCAATAGCACCAGTCCTACTGCACCCAGCAGCAACCAGAGCGTGGCACCGACATCTCCGACATCCAGACGAAGCTGTTCGGCCTTAAAGCTGCGGCCTGCATTCGTATCCGGATACTGTGCCGCAAGATTGCGGCCCAGCAATCCCAACTCCTCCTGTGCCTGCGCCAAAGTTGCTCCCCCCTGAAGGCGCGCCACAACTCCTATGGGGTGCGGGGCACGCTTGTGCAGCCAGGCCGCCGTGTCCTGGCCAAGAGGGGTGAGTACCTCCGGCTCCTGCTCGTAAAGGCGAAAATCTGCGGGCGCAATCCCGACAACTGTATAGGTGGTTACATCCACATTCAATCGCATTCCGATTGCGGCCGGGCTACCGGCAAAATGCCGCTGCCAGAAACTGTAGCCCAGGATGGCCACGGGCGTTCCACCGGCCTGGTCTTCTTCCGGCAGGAAAGCACGGCCCAGCAACATCTTCACGCCCAATACAGAGAACAAGTTTGCCGATATTTCCCGGCGATCTGCATATTCGGCTTGGCCGGGCCAGCTCGCAGTAGCCGGGTTGTACATGTGTCCCGCAATGTCCAAAGTGCGGCTCTCGTGCCGGCAGTCAAGAAAATCCGGATAAGCGACATTCTGTTGACCCCATATTTTTGTGGTCCAGGTATTGTCTTGACCATGCACAGAGACCAGCTTATCGGGATCAGAGAAGCTCAGAGGCTTGAGCAGAACTCCATTGATCACGGTGAACATGGCCGTGGTTGCTCCAATGCCCAGGCCAAGCGTCAACAGAGCGACCACCAGAAATCCTGGCTTTTGCCGGAGCGTGCGAACCGCAAAGCGCAGATCGCGTCCTATGCTGTCCAGGAATTCCACCGTGTTCCACTGCCACACGTCTTCACGGACGAGTTGAGGGTTGCCGAACTTCAAGTACGCCTGCCGAGTGGCCTCTTCTCTGGAGGCGCCGCGAGCGATGTTTTCATCGATCTCGTGCGTGATGTGGGCCTGGATCTCCTGGGCCAGATCGCTATCTTCCCTTTGCCGGCGGAAGAACCTGCGGATGCTCATGATGCCTCCTTACTTCTTGCTCTCGGCGAGACTGAGAATGCGGCCGATCGCGCCTACCATCTGCTCCCAGCGGCTGGTCTGGGTATGCAGTTGCTTGCGGCCTGCGGCTGTCAATTTGTAGTATTTGGCTTTGCGGTTGTTTTCGCTCGTTCCCCAGTAGGAGGCGACCCAGCCTCTATCGGCGAGACGATGCAGCGCCGGATAGAGTGATCCCTGCTCCACCTGGAGCACGTCTTCAGAGGTTTGCTCGATGATGCGGGCGATGGTGTGACCATGCGCCGGGCCCATGACCAGGGTCCGCAAGATCAGCATATCCATGGTTCCCTGCAGCATCTCCTGGTTATCTGCCGGCTTGTTCTTTCCCATAGGCGGTTAGACTCCACTCGAACTTCTAGGTAAGCAATGATTTTACCACTCGAACGTCTAGGTGGAGAAGCAATTAGCAATTAGCACTCAGCGTTCAGCCCGCAAACGTTTCCGGCTGAAGGGGTGCAGAATGGGTCTTCACAATCGGCTGATCGCCGTGATCGCCGCGATCGCGCGATCGGAAGAACAAACCAGTATTCGAGATCTAAGCTGCCTGTGGCGCGGTCCGCCTCTGGGCCTCCGCGCGGGACACTGGAAGCAGGAATCCGGTGGCAATGATCCACACAATTCCCAGGAAGCGGCCCACAGGAAGAAGATAAGCAAATGGCATTGAGACCAGACTGAGGCTTGATAACTCTGCGGCTGCGGCGACAACGAATCCCAGGACCACCAGCCATCGAGGCAAAAACTTAGTAAAAGCTGATATGGCGGAGATTCCGGCCACGAGTAAGCCGAAAGGCACAACAAATCCCGGTCCTCCGGTTGCAAAAGTCGAGAGATGCAAGATGCGGGTGGCACCTGGGTCGCGCGCGAGGCCGGGTTGAGACAGCACCCATTGCAGCGCGGCTGAGATTGCGATAAAGAGCGATGCGGCGAATCCGCCGAACAAGCTGATAAAAACTCCGGCCACGTTCATGCCCAGAAATTGCAAGCGGCTTACCGCTGTGGCGGCAAAGATTCCCAGCGGTATAGCTGCGCCGAATTGGAGAAACGCGCTGATGCGTACGGCATCCGGATTTTGGGAGAAGAATGCCTGCGACAGATCCGCCGGCTGAAAGGGTGAGGGAAAGTGATTGCCTCCGGTCATGACTCCAGTGACCACGAGACTAGCCAGAAACAATGATGTATATACGATGCTCACAGCGCCAAGATGCGGCCCGCGGTGACGCGCTTCATTGATTGCCATATAAGCCTCCTAATGCTTTTTTCGGGATACGCCCATACCCGGCTTGGATGCGGGTTGCTGCAATAAAGGTTCATTAATAGAATAATTCATTATATGAACTATTGTAGCCTGTAATCTACTCAGAATGGCAAAAAACAAAGACAAACGGTTTCCACCAGGGCCCCGCAGGCCTGGCTCGACAGCCTTTCTGCTGGCACAGATCGGCGCTCACGCCTCTTCAAGATTTGGAGCGCGCGTGAGCAAACTGCGACTGGATCGTCCACATGCCGGAATCCTCAGAATCATCGGGCTGTCACCCGGACTTACGCAGCAGGCGCTGGGCCAGCAACTGGGAATCCTGCCGAGCCGGCTGGTCGCGCTGCTGGATGAGTTGCAGGAAAGAGGATACGTGGAGCGGCGCCCTGATCCCGGAGATCGGCGGAGCTATGCCCTGCATTTGACGGAAGGCGGGCAACGCATTCTGGAAAAAATTGGAGAGGTGGCACGCGAACATGATGACGAAATCTGTGCCGCCCTCAATTCGCAGGAGAGACAGCAACTCCATCTTTTGTTGCGGCGTATCGCCGACCAGCAGGCCCTCACTCCGGGAGTGCATCCCGGTTATCGCGCAGCTCAGCGAAGGGGCTAAAGCATTTTCATAATGAGTGTAGTCTTTCTGTTAGCGGTCTGATCCCAATT
>DATDGH010000248.1:0-2136 GCA_036522215.1 Candidatus Angelobacter sp.
GTTTTGGTTTTGTCGTTGGCCATGAGTCAAGGGTGGTTTTTCTCAATCTGGCTTCACTTGACGTTTTCCTCAACCCACCCAAGATACGCTTCGCTGCCATCCGCAACCTCCAGCATGACGCATTCCGGCAACTCATAGGAATGCAGTTCCTTAATGGCATCGCGCACGGATGCAAAAGCCTCGGCACTGGTCTTCACCATCAGCAGCCACTCGGTCGCGCTCTCAACCTTGCCCTGCCACCGGTAGACCGACTCGATGCGCGGAACAATATTGACGCAAGCTGCAAGTTTGCGATCCACCAGCTCATGGGCGATCTTCTGCGCCTCTTCCTGCGACCCGGCAGTAGTCAGAACAATGCGGGCATTGCTTTTATCCATGAATTCCACCTGGGTTTTTCAAATTACCAAATTACCAAATTACCAAATTACTCAATTACAAAATTTCTTGGGACGCCAAGTTCTGCATCATAGGATTATCCTGGTGACGCCTCGCTGCTTGCGTAATGACTTTGGTTCTTTCTACTTGCTTTCGCTTGACGCAACCCACGCGCGCGACGTTCACTAGATATTGAGTTAACATCGCGCGCAAATTTGCGGCGCTAACGATTGGATTCTCAGTTGAAGGAAAACGTGCAGAAGCTTTTTCAAACTTCGGCCGCATGGATGCTTCGTTCCCGCCGCAAACTGGCAACTTTTGGTGCAACCCTGCTTGCCTGCCTCTTGGCCTATCACGTTGTGTTCGGCGCGAACGGCTTGCTCGTATTTGAACAGAAGCGCAAAGAGTACCGCCAGATACAGGACCAGAACCGCTCTCTGGAGCAGCAGAACGAAGTCTTGGAAAAACAGAACAAAGCCTTGAAGACTGATGCCCAGGCCATTGAAAAAGAGGCGCGAGAACACCTGCACTACGCCCGCTCAGGCGAAGTCATTTATACCCTGCCTGTCAAACCAAATGTGCCTCCACCGCCTCATAAGTAGATACTTGAATATCCCATCGGCGCCGGTCCCTTAAATTGTCAGGGCTATGATCAGCGAGAGATGCGCTACTGTCCAGAGATGAAAAGTCGGAAGGGATTTCAAAGGGTGAAAAGGTGAGGCTCAGCGTTTGTTTCCGATTACTCAATTACCAAATTACCCGATTACCAAATCCTATCTCACCACCCCCTGCACTGGGGAACTCGCCGTGGCATAAAGTTTCTTGGGCATCCTGCCGGCTAGATAAGCAGCCCGGCCGGCTAGCACGGCATGCTTCATTGCTTCGGCCATTAAGATCGGATCTTCGGCATGGGCAATACCGGAGTTCATCAGTACCGCATCTGCGCCCAACTCCATGGCAATCGCCGCATCGGAAGCTGTCCCCACGCCGGCATCCACGATCAACGGAACATCGGTGATCATTTCCCGCAGGATCTGAATGTTGGCCGTGTTCTGAATGCCCATGCCGCTGCCGATGGGCGCGCCCAGAGGCATAATGGCGCTCGCGCCAGCGTCCAGGAGGCGTTTAGCAACTACAATGTCATCAGATGTATACGGCAAAACAGTGAAGCCTTCCTTTACCAGGATGCGAGTGGCTTCAATCGTCGCCTGCACATCCGGATAGAGCGTCTTCTGGTCGCCGATCACTTCAATCTTTACCCAGTCGGAGAGCCCAACTTCGCGCCCCAGTCGAGCCGCGCGAATGGCTTCATCAGCGGTGTAGCAGCCGGCCGTATTCGGAAGGAGAAAATATTTTTTGGGATCGATGAAATCCAGAAGTGATTCCTTGCTGCGATCCAGATTGACCCGACGCACCGCGACGGTGACCATCTCCGCGCCGCTGGCTTCGATGGCCCGCGCTGTCTCCTGTCCCGACTTATATTTTCCCGTGCCAACAATCAGCCGCGAGCGATATTCCCGACCGGCAATGAAAAAAGAATCCATGACCTTATTGTAATGTTTTTTTAGTTTATCCCGACCAGAGGGAGGGAACCCTACTCGCTTACATCCTGTTTCAGGGCGCACGCCCAGACACATTCTCGTAGAAGTAGTGACCTCTCACTTCGTTCGAGGTTAACTAAAAAACTAGACCGGCGCCGCCTCTACCGGATGCGGCTCCTGGTAGAGCTGCTCAATCTGCTGCTGGTACTTGGCTTCGATC
>DATDGH010000249.1:0-3848 GCA_036522215.1 Candidatus Angelobacter sp.
GGTGCAGGATAATTCCATGTCGCGCGAGGACAAGCTGACTAAGATTCACACTCTGCGCGAGACTACCATCGCCAAGGTGCGGCAGACGCTCAATCCCGACCAGCAGCCGAAGTTCGATCAGATGATTGAAAACGTGCACCAGCGGGAAGGCGGCGCTGCGCCCGGCAGCGCGACTCCTTCCGCAGGCACTCCCCCGGCGAGCAGTGCGCCTCCCGCCCCCACGCCTCCCAGCAGCGGCAGACCGCCGCAGTAGATCTTGCGAAGGGCATCGCACATGCAGAGGTGCCCTTCTATCTTTTCCGGGCCGGCAGGAATTTAAATTAGAATCGAACGGTGAAATTCACCGCTATCGTACTGGCACTGGTGTGCGTGCCGGCATCTGCTACGCAACAAAAGCCCGAGTGGTGCAGAAATCTGCCGCGGCCGATTTACGCCACTCTGGAGAGAATCAAAACTGCGGATCCCTGGTTTGAGGTTTACAGGATTCGTCCCGGCGTTTTCGCCATTTATGAGCCTTACCAGTCAGAAGAGGTCATTTCTTATCTGGTTGTAGGCGCCAGGAAGGCGCTGCTGTTTGATACCGGCCTGGGCATCAGCAATATTCGCAATCTGGTTGAGGGGCTGACCAGACTGCCTGTGGTCGTGGCCAACTCCCATACTCATAATGATCACGTCGGAGACAATTGGCGATTCGACCTGGTGTACGGCATGGATACTGATTTCACTCGCACCAACGCCAAAGGCTCCAGGGCAGATGCCCAGGCGGAACTGGCGCCGGGTGAAGTTTGCGGCCATCTTCCGCCGGGGTTCAACCCCCAGGAGTATTCCACCAAACCCTTTCACATCTCCCACTGGCTCCACGATGGCGACAAGATTGACCTTGGCGGCCGTACACTTCAAGTGATCGCCACTCCCGGACACACGCCAGATTCTATTTCCCTGCTGGATGAAAAGAACGGCCTGCTGTTCACTGGAGACACGTTTTACCCCGGACCAATCTACCTCTATCGCCCTGAAACTGATCTGGATGCCTACACCGCATCTGTAAAGAAGCTTGCCGCACTCGCCCCGAGGCTGAAGCTGCTCTTGCCGGCGCACAATGTTCCTGTAGCTGAGCCAGGTAGTCTTACGCAGGTAGTTGTGGCAATGGAACAGGTGCGCAGCGGGAAACTAAAGGGCGTGTACCAAAATGGTAGCTGGATGTACAACTTTACCGGTTTTTCGTTCCGCATGAGCAAGTAAACACGCTAGACTGCAGTTGAATCATGCGCTCTGCCATCAAAGTGGTTCTGCTCTTTCTTTGCGGTTGCCTGCTTGCGGGGTTTCTTTACGGATGTAGTGCTGGATCAAGCTCAAGCCCATCAGTGCAGGCGCCTCCACCCCCGCCTCCTCCACCACCTCCTCCGCCACCTCCCGGGCCGGCATCCCCGGCAGCAGACGTTCTCACTTATCACAACGACAACGCTCGCACCGGCCAGCAGCTGAACGAAACTACACTTACGCCTGTCAACGTCAACTCCGCCATGTTCGGAAAGCTCTTCGTGCTTTCGGTGGATGGCAAGGTCGATGCCCAGCCTCTCTACGCGGCCGCCATTAGTATTGGCGGGAGCAATCATAATGTGCTGATTGTCGCCACCGAGCATGACAGTGTCTATGCGTTTGACGCTGATACCGGAACCGCCCTATGGCATGACAGCATGCTGTTGCTGGGCGAAGCAACCTCTGACGATCACGGATGCGGCCAGGTAACTCCTGAAATTGGAGTCACAGGCACACCGGTCATTGACTTGAGCGCCGGCCCTCACGGCACAGTCTACGTTGTGGCCATGAGCAAAAACTCTGGTCAATATTTCCAGCGTCTGCATGCCCTGGATCTCACCACTGGCGCCGAAGAGTTTGGCGGCCCCCAAACTGTTCAGGCAACTTTCCCCGGCTCAGGGGATAATTCCTCGGGCGGCCTTGTGGTTTTTGATGCGGGGCAGTACAAGGCGCGGCCAGGGTTGCTGCTGATCAACGGAATCGTGTACACAGGCTGGGCGTCCCACTGCGACATTCGTCCTTACACCGGCTGGATGATAGGTTACGACCAGAACACACTCGCCCAGGCAACGGTTTTGAATGTCAGCCCAAACGGCAATGAAGGGTCTTTCTGGAACTCCGGTGCAGGGCCGGCAGCAGATGGCAGTGGAAACATCTTCGCACTCCAGGCGAATGGAAGTTTCGATACAACGCTGGATGTGAACGGCTTCCCCAGTCAAGGAAATTTCGGCAATTCATTTCTGCGGATCTCGACCAGCAACCGTAAACTGGCCGTGGCCGACTATTTCGCGCCGTTCAACGTAGCAGCGGAAAACTCGATAGATGAAGACTTAGGGTCAGGAGGCGCATTGGTTGTGCCTGACCTGATGGACGGCGGCGGTCACACCCGGCATCTGGCTGTGGGCGCAGGAAAGGACGCACATATTTATGTAGTCGATCGTGACAATATGGGCAAATTCAATCCAGCGAACAACAGCAACGTCTATCAGGACATTACAGGCGCCCTGAGCGGCCCTGTGTATTCCATGCCGGCCTATTTCCACGGCGTCATTTACTATGGCGCTGTTGGAGACACTTTGAAGGCCTTCCCTTTTTCCAGCGCCCTTCTCGCTTCGTCTGCCTTTTCCCATAGCGCAACCGGCTTTCCTTTTCCCGGCTCTACACCGTCGGTTTCTGCCAACGGAAGCAGCAGTGGCATCGTGTGGGCCGCTGAGAACGGAAATCCTGCCGTCCTGCACGCGTATGATGCCACTGATCTTTCGCACGAACTCTACAACAGCAATCAGGCTGGTGCACGCGATCAATTTGGCATCGGAAATAAATTCATCACGCCAACCATTGCGAATGGCAAAGTCTACGTAGGCACCACCAATGGCGTTGGCGTATTCGGGCTGCTGGGACACTGAAGTTGGTTTTTTAGTTTACCTCGAGCAAAGCGAGAGGTCCCTACCCCCAACGAATCGCATCAGGCGCTCACATTATTTCTTAACTCTTAGTCAAAATCGGCGCCTTCATCTTCTCCCGCAATCCATGAATCTGGCGCATGTGGTGGAGAGTGTGGACGCAGTGGAACCTGCGCCATTCTCTGGTGGAGAGTGGCCCGAGAAGGGCATGGAGGAGCACAGTCCTCTTATCACCAAAACGCGCTTCGCACTGCTCTAGCACTTCGTCCATTTCTGCGAGGTTTTGTTGGATCGACGCAATCGCCTGGCGCGGACTTACTCCTTTAGGTGAGAGCCCTTCCGGCGCCTTTCTTCCGGGCGGGATTTGCCCTAATTTTAAAACGATGAGTGCGCCGAACCACTCCCTTAGAGTGCCTCTGCGGATATCCAGCTTGTCTTGCTGCGGCACCAGCTTCATTCGTTCCGCGGTACGCGCGTAGGCCAGCGACAGATGCTCCAGGATCCCCGCAGACGACCATTTGCCATCAGGATGCCAGCTCAACTGCTCGTCCGTCATTCCTTCAATGGCGCGGGCAATAGCATCCATCGCCTCTTGCAATGCGGGAGAGAGTTTCGATTCAGCCATGCATTGGACATTTTAATGGAAGCCTGGCTTCAGAATAACCGGCCAAAACAAATCAGCCTGGATCGTTGCCATCCAGGCTGACGTTCTTATACATGAATTCGTAATAAATCAGTTCACCGGACGAAGGCAGCTTTTACTTCGACCTCACTCTCCTTCGGCCCCGGCTCGTATTTCCACTGCTTGACCGCGCGGACAAGTGCCGCGAGAAGAATCGGGCTTCCGCCCAGCTCCTTCACGTCCTTCACTGTGCCCTCTGCGGTCACCGTTACTGCTACTCGCGC
>DATDGH010000250.1:0-8932 GCA_036522215.1 Candidatus Angelobacter sp.
CGCCAGGAAGCGCAGCCGAACACGCCGGTCTACGGGCCGGAACTGAACGCGCGTATCTGGGAAACCTGCCGATCACTATTGGCGGTGACCTGATCGTGGCGGTAGACGGACAGGAAATTCAGGACCAGCAGGATTTATCGCATGCCATGCAGAACCATCGCGGCGGAGATACGGTTACCGTGACTATCTACCGGGGCAAGAAGCGCCTGGACGTGAGAGTCACACTGGGGGAATCGGGTGATCGCACGTGATCGCCGTCATCGCACGTGATCGGAAAACCAACACCAAAATCAAGAGCGCTTGCCGAGAATTTGGTAATTGGGTAAGTTGGTAATTGAAAAGCAGCAGCAGATTCCTCACTGCGCTTGATACGAATCTCCCGATGTGAAACGGGATATCAAGGGCGGAAGCCCTTGACTGAATTAGTTGGTCCTGCTCACTGGTAGCGAAGTGCGACCATGGGATCTACGCTGGCGGCTTTGCGTGCGGGCAGGCCGCCGGCCAGCAGGGCCACTGTTACCAGCAGAGCGGCGGTAAGGGCCAGGACCACGGGATTGCCTGCGCTGACTCCGAATAAGAGAGATTGGACTAACTTCCCCGTCAAAAAACTCAGCGGAAGTCCGATTGCGAGCCCGATCCCAGCCACCTGTGCCACTTCGCGGAGGATCAGCCAGGAGATATTCCCGCGAGTAGCGCCCAGAGCGATTCGCACACCGATCTCCCTGGTCCGGCGCGCCACCACGTAGGCCATTACGCCGTAAAGGCCGATGGCAGCCAGGAATGCAGCCAGCGTTCCCAGGCAGGCGGAAAGAGAAGCCAGAAGACGGTCGGCAAAGACAGTCTCCTTCACCTGGTCAGCCAGCGGTTTCAAGTTGTAGATCGGCAGGCCGGCATCATAGCTCGCGACTGTCTTCGTAAGCGTTGGGATGAGGGCTGCCGGGGTTTGTGCCGTACGCACATAGAAAGTGAGTTCGCTCAAATTCTTGTCCTGGGCATAAGGAAGGTAGGCAAATGGCCGCTGACGGTCGCGCACATCAGTATGTTTGGAATCTGCAACCACACCGATGATCTCAATATCAGGATGAACGTTGTTGCCGGCGCCGAACGTGAAGACGCGGCCAATGGCAGCGTTCACACCGAAGAAGCGTCTGGACATGGACTCATTGACGATTGCCACTTTAGGCGACGCTGCTGCGTCTGCGTCAGTGAATTCACGGCCCCGCAAGAGCGGGATTCCCATGGTGGAAAAGTAGTTCGGTCCCACCCAGTTCTGCTCCACGTTCATGTTCTCATTTTCCTGGGCGGTATAGCCGGCTATGGTGATATTGGCGCTGACATCGGAATTGGAGAAGACGGCGACCTCGGCGGCGCCGGCGGACTCCACACCCGGAAGCCCAGCCAGATTCTTCCTTAGCTGATCGGCGAGCGCAGCCGTCTGTGCCGGTGAATAACGGCTCATGCCTGGAGCAATAGAAAATTGAATTACATGGTCGGGGCGCATGCCCAGGCTCTCAAGCTGCAAACGAATCAAGCTCATGGTAAACAGTCCGGCTCCGGCCAGCAGGACAACGGTCATGGCGACCTGGAAGGTCATCATCCACTTGCGCAGGCGCACGCTGGCAATACTGCCGGCAGAAGCTTTGCCAGAGTCCTGCAGCGGCCCTCGCGGCGCAACCCGCAACACCCGCAGTGCGGGCGCAAGGCCAAACAGCACTCCAGTGAGCAGAGAGATGCCAACGGCAAACAGCAAGACATGCTGGTCGAGGCCGGTTTCCAGCCCCGTGGCGCCTACGCTATTCGGCATTGCATGAACGATAGTGCGCAACGTAATCGCCCCAACTGCAACACCAGCAAGCCCACCGGTGAGGGCTAGCAGAAGGCTTTCTGTAAGCAACTGACGCAGCAAACGTCCTCTGCCTGCGCCCAGCGACAAGCGTACGGCCATCTCCTGCTGCCGGGCCTCCCCTTTGGCAATGAGCAGGCTGGCGAGGTTGGCACAGGCGATGATGAGAACCAGGCCGACCATGGCAGCCAGGAATAACAACGGCGCTTGCGCGTCTCGTTGCAGGATGGGGCGGCCATGCGATCCGGGATCCAGCAGCAATTTTTTCTGGAGATAGAGCGGCTCGGCTTTCTTGCTCAGCTTGAGCAGAGGCAGTTCTGATTGCACGATTGTGTGATAGAGACCCTGGAGAGCAGCCTCCGCCTGGTCGCGTTTCAAGCTGGGGTTCAAACGTCCCAGGATGGCCAGCCAGTAGTCTCTAGGGCTGGCGAGGCCGTCCCAACCCGGTGTCATCTGCGCTTTCATGGTGACTGGAATAAAAATGTCAGGTGTCTGGCCAATCTGGACGCCCGTAAACCCATCCTGGGCCACTCCAACAACAGTGAGCGCGGAGCCGTTCACAGTAAGCTGCTTGTTGAGGATGTCCGGATTATTGCCAAAGCGGCGCGTCCAATAACCGTAACTGAGCAATGCGACGGTGTCTGCTCCCGGAGACGTTTCGTCCTGCGCGCTGAACACCCGGCCAAGCGCCGGATTTACGCCGAGCGTTTCAAAGTAATTTCCGGAAACAAGTTCACCGTCTGCACGTTCACTGAACCCTGGCCCGGCCACGCTCAACGAAACCGGATAACGGGCAAGCAAACCTGAGAACACGGTGCTGCGGTCGCGCAGCTCCTTGTACAGGGGATAGGACAAGGAATTCGCATTGTCGCCGTCACTGGAAACATGGCCATTCTGTGGTCCGGGAGAGCGCAAAATCACCAGCTCTTCCGGATGCTGCACCGGCAATTGCCGGAGAAGAATCTGATAAGTCAACGAAAAGATTGCGGTGTTAGCGCCGATGCCAAGGGCAAGAGTGAGAATGGCAACAGTAGTGAAGCCGGGATTCTTGCGCAGGATGCGCGTGCCATAACGCTGGTCTTGCAAAAATGATTCCACAGTCTGGAAAGTCCAGAGCTCGCGGCAGACCTCTTTGAATCTTGCAACATTTCCAAATTGTTTTCGGGCAGCGGAGTGGATGTCCTGTGCGGCTGCGCCTTCAGACTGGTTCCCGGCCTCGCGCATAGCCAGGTGAAAGTCCAGTTCGTCTTCCAGGTCGCGATCCAGCCGCCGCCGTTTTCCCAGAGTTGTCAGCCGCCGACAGAATTCTTTTAACCTTCCCCACATTCGCGAAAACTCCTAAGCAGTCTGCATCACTCGGGCGATGGCAGAGACGAGCCGTCCCCACTGCTCGCTCTCTGCCGACAGGTGCTTTCGGCCGGCAGCAGTGAGGGAGTAGTACTTGGCGCGGCGATTGTTATCAGAGACGCCCCATTCGGAGGCAAGCAGCCCGCGCAGTTCCAGGCGATGCAGTGCCGGGTAGAGGGCACCCTCCTCAACGCGCAGAATGTCGTCGGAGGTTTCCTGGATCCACTCTGCTACAGCATATCCATGCTTCGATCCACGGGACAATGCTTTCAAGACCAGCATGTCCAGCGTGCCCTGCATCAGATCACCTTGTTTGTTCTTGGCGTCTCCCATAAGTTATTTATGGGAAGTATCGCATTGAGTGCGCGCAGGATGCAAATCAGTCTTCACTTCAAAATTTGACTGCCAGCAAGAGGGTAAGCTAGCCTCAATGCTGCTGGGTTCCTGGCGTTCTAATCGCTGTTCAACATGAACACCCTACGTAAATCTCTGATTTTGAAGCTACTTGCCTGCTGGCTGGCGCTGGTGCAACTGGCTGGCGCTGGTGGGCTGCGTCCAGTCCACGAAAAGCATGCCGTGGTGGTAAGCGTTCATGAAGAAGGCTCCAGGGCGGGCGTGGAAATGATGCGTAAAGGCGGAAATGCCGTGGATGCAGCAGTGGCCGTCGGATTCGCTTTGGCGGTTGTACATCCGGCGGCGGGAAACCTGGGTGGCGGTGGCTTCATGCTGGTTCGGATGTCCAGCGGCGAAATTCATTTCCTCGACTACCGCGAGAAGGCGCCCAAAGCGGCAACACGCGATATGTACCTGGACGCCAACGGGAACGTAATTCCCGATGCCAGCCTGGTGGGATACAAAGCCATAGGGGTGCCGGGGTCGGTTGCGGGGCTGGTGTACGCGCAACAGCATTGGGGCAAGCTGCCACTCAAGACGGTGATGGAGCCGGCGATCCGTCTGGCGCGAGACGGCGTTGAGCTTACCTACGAAGAAGCGCAGTCGATGCACGAGAAGCATCTGGGTGACTTTCCGGAATCGCGCCGCATTTTTCAGCGCGAAGGCAAATACTATGAGCAAGGCGAGATATTCCGCCAGCCGGAGCTGGCGCGCACGCTCCAGCGCGTTGCCGCCAATCCCGATGACTTCTACAAAGGCGCGATGGCGCGTGAGCTGGCAGCAGAGATGAAGCGTGGCGGCGGCCTTATCACTGCCGACGACATGGCCGAATACGAAGTCAAGGAGCGCCAGCCGATTCGGGGAGGCTATCGCGGCTACGAGATCATCAGCGCTCCGCCTCCCAGTTCCGGCGGAGTTACGCTGATAGAGACGCTGAACATCCTGGAAGGTTACGATCTGGGGCGCCTGGGCAACCGCTCCGCTGATTCAATCCACCTGATTGCGGAGGCTTTCCGCCGAGCTTTCTACGATCGCGCGGAATTTCTGGGCGACCCTGACTTCAGCCAGCTTCCGGTCCCGCAGTTGATCGACAAGAAATACGCAGCGGCATGGCGCACCTCGTTGAATATGTCTCATTCCAGCATCAGCAAGGATTTAAGGCGGCCCTCCGGCTTTGGCGACTTGGATCGTCAGGCCGCAAACCACAATCCTTATGCCGGACCCGAGCCGGAGAATACAACTCACTATTCCGTGGTCGACGACCAGGGCAATGCAGTAGCGGTGACGACGACGCTGAATGACGGGTTTGGCGCGCGGGTGGTGGCGGGCAAACTGGGCTTCCTGCTGAATGATGAAATGGACGATTTCACTTCCAAGCCGGGAGTGCCCAATGGCTACGGATTGATTCAGGGCGAAGCGAATGCCATCGGTCCGGGCAAACGTCCCCTGAGCGCCATGGCTCCCACCATCGTGCTGAAAGACGGCAAGCTGTTTCTGGTTCTTGGTTCACCGGGTGGGCCGCGAATCATCAGCACCGTAGCCAACATTTTGCTGGGAGTGGTGGACTTCGGGCTGGACATCCAGGCGGCGGTCAACGCGCCGCGCTTTCATCACCAGTGGGAGCCGGACGAAATTGATGTCGAGCGCGTAGGACTCTCCCCGGACACTATCAAGCTGCTGGAAGAACGCGGGCACAAGATCAAGGTGGAAGGCTATTGGAGTGATGGGGAATGCATCGCGGTTGATCCCAAAACGGGAGAGCTGCTGGGCGCGCCTGATGGGCGCAATGCCGGGAAGGCGGTGGGGTACTGATGCTGCGCGCTGTGTCCAGTTACGTCTTTATCACGCGCCGGTTGCATCCTGGCCTGCTGGACCAGTTTGCTTCCGGAGGCGCTCAGGCTGTGGAAGTCTTTGCGGCGCGCGGCCACTTTGACTACACAGACAAGCAGCAGGTGCGTGAAGTGGCCAATTGGTTCAAGGCCGGGCAGGTTGAATTTCATTCCATGCACGCACCGCTGTATATGAGCAATGATTTCTCCCGCTCCGTTGATCCGCCGCTGAACATTGTTGACGCGGACAAGCGCCGCCGGATTGATGCCATGGACGAGATCAAGCGTGCGCTGGAAGTGGCAGAACTCATCCCCTTCCGCTTCCTTGTCCAGCATGTTGGGCTGGGACATGAAGCTTATGAGGTACGGAAATTTGAGGCAGCCCTGAGTTCCATCGAGCACCTGCGGGCTTTCGCCAGGCCTTTGGGAGTCAATCTCCTGGTGGAGAACATTCCCAACGAGCTTTCCACGCCGGAAAAATTGATGGAGCTGCTCAAGGCCCTGCGCTACGAAGACCTGGGAGTGTGTTTTGACACTGGTCATGCTCATATCATGAGCACCGTCCATCAGGCTTTTAGAGTTTTGGAGGGCCGTATTCGTTCCACGCATGTACACGACAATAAGGGCGACCGCGATGCGCACCTGTGGCCCGGAGATGGAACTATTGACTGGAACCAGACTATGCTATCGCTGCGCTCAGCGCCTGCGCCTCCGGCGCTGCTGCTGGAGATTGAAGGCGAAGAGGGAGCTCTGGTCTCTGGCAAAATGTCTGAAACATACAGAAGTCTCGAGAATGCGGCAGTTGCGGCGGCGGAATGAAGGAATCAGGTGATCGCGCGCAAGCGACTCTGGCCAGGCGCTAAAGGCTAGTGGCTAAACTGCTTAGTTCGCGGCTGACAAAAATGGAAACTACAACACAACCTGTTATCTCCACCATTAATGAAATTGGGCGGCATGATGGCCAGATGGTCACCATACGTGGCTGGCTGTATAACCTTCGCGAAAGCGGCAAGCTGCTCTTCCCCATTTTCCGCGATGGCAGCGGAGTGATTCAGGGCATCGTGCCTAAAAGCCAGGTGCCGCCCGAGGTCTTTGATGCAATCAAAAACCTTACTCTGGAATCAAGCGTGATCGTTACCGGCAAAGTGCGGGCAGACAAGCGTGCCCCTGGTGGGTTTGAGCTCGATGTCAGCGACATCCGCGTCATCCAGAAGGTGCCGGAGAATGATCCATTCCCGATCTCTCTGAAGGAACATGGCGTTGACTTTCTGATGGAGCACCGTCATCTTTGGGTGCGAACACCGCGACAGGCGGCCATCCTGCGCGTGCGCGCGGAAATCATTCGGGCAGCCCGCAACTTTTTTGACGAACGTGGCTTTGTCCTCACAGACCCGCCGATTCTCACTCCGGCTGCCTGCGAAGGTACAACTACGCTGTTTCCTGTCACATATTTTGATGAGGAGGCCTTCCTCACGCAGTCTGGCCAGCTCTACATCGAAGCTACCGCCATGGCCCTGGGCAAGGTCTACTCCTTCGGGCCAACATTTCGCGCAGAGAAATCAAAGACACGCCGTCACCTGACTGAATTCTGGATGGTGGAACCCGAGATGGCATTTGCCGAACTGCACGACATCATGGAGCTGGCCGAAAACTTTATCGGCCACATTGTGCAGACGGTGCTGGCCAACCGCCGCGACGATCTGAAGACATTGGAGCGGGACGTCAGCAAACTGGAAAACATTCGTGCGCCCTTTCCCCGCATCACCTATGACGAAGCGGTAAGAATGCTCCAGGAAGGCCATAGCAAAGGGCAGGTACAGACGAAATTTGAATGGGGCGGCGACCTTGGGTCGCCCGATGAGACTTATCTCTCATCGCAATTTGACAAGCCGGTGATGGTGCATCGCTATCCGGCGCAGGTCAAAGCCTTTTATATGGAGCCCGACCCGCAGCGTCCCGAATTGGCACTGTGTGTCGACGTCCTTGCGCCTGAAGGATACGGCGAGATCATTGGCGGATCGCAGCGCATTGGCGATTACAATCTCTTGTTGCAGCGCATCCGTGACCACGGTCTGCCTGAATCGGCTTTCAAGTGGTACCTGGACCTGCGCAAATATGGCGGGGTGCCGCATTCCGGTTTTGGAATGGGGATCGAGCGGGTTGTGGGCTGGCTCTGTGGCCTGGAGCACCTGCGTGAAACCATCCCGTTCGCGCGTACCCTCACCCGCATCTACCCGTGAAAACGAGAAAGACATGACTCCGGAAACAATCACCGCACTACCGAAAACTGAGACCGTCGAGAAGAGGCCGGTCATCGCCGACAACATTGTGCCCAAGAAAATCAGGATTCTTGGAGTGCCGCTGGATCTGGGTCAATCACGGCGAGGCGTGGACATGGGTCCATCAGCAGTGCGGGTCGCCGGCCTTGAGGCGCGGCTGGAAGCGCTGGGGCACGTGGTGGAGGACGGCGGCAATATGTCCGTGGCCATCGCCGAGCAAAAGAAAGAAGGCGATCCCAGGGCCAAATACCTGAAGGAGATCACCGCTACTTGCACCAGGCACGCGGACATGGTTTTGAAAACGCTGGAAGTCGGGAAGTTTCCCCTGGTGCTCGGTGGCGATCATTCGGTGGCGGCAGGGACGATGGCGGGAGTGGCGGAGTTTTATCGTCGCCAGAACCAGAAAGTTGGCTTGATCTGGATTGATGCTCATGCCGACATCAACACTCCTGACACCTCTCCCAGCGGCAACGTGCACGGTATGCCGCTGGCGGCAATTCTGGGATTGGGCCCGGCGGAACTGGCCAACATCCTCAATTTTTCGCCCAAGGTGCAACCGGAGAATTGTGTGCTGGTGGGCGTGCGCGATGTGGATGCGCGTGAGCGCGAGAATATCCGCAAGGCCGGCATTGAGGTCTATACCATGCGCGATATTGACGAGCGCGGCATGCGCGTAGTGGTGGAAGAAGCATTGCGCGTGGCCGGGCGAGGTACCGCGGGCTATCACATTTCTCTCGACATGGACTGGATTGATCCGGAAGATGCCCCCGGAGTGGGGACGCCGGTCCGCGGCGGCGCCAGCTACCGCGAAGCCCATTTGGCCATGGAAATCATCGCCGATCACGGACGCATGACCAGTTTTGAGATTGTGGAAGTGAATCCCGTGATTGACGAACACAATCGGACAGCAAATTTGGCCGTAGAGCTGACGCTGTCAGCCTTTGGAAAGAAGATTCTCTAGGCTCCAGCTACAGAAAAGCGAGGAAGTAAATGAGAGCAGCAGCACATAAGATAATTCATGTTTGCCTTGTCCTCACTCTTTTGTGTTCGTTGGCGAAGGGGCAAACCGCGCAGGAGCCGCAACGTGGACCTTCCACACCCGAAGAGCGGCAGCGGTTTTTGACCCTGGTGCACAAACTTGAGCAAACTCCGCTTGATAAGAGCTTACAAACAGAAAAGCGTTGGGCACTGATCTGGCTTGTCCAGGTTCCGGATATTCATGTGAAGATGTGTATTGATGC
>DATDGH010000251.1:0-4420 GCA_036522215.1 Candidatus Angelobacter sp.
AGCGCGTGGTACGCGTACATGATGACCAGCTCCTCGGATAGGACATTGTTGGAAACAGAGAACTCGCGCAACTGAGGGAATTTGGCCTTGAGCTTCGCGATATCCTCCCCGATGGCAGCGATGGTTTTTACCTGACTCGCTGGGGCTTGGGCCGCACACGACAAGCCCATGTATAACAACAGAATGACGGCTTTGGTGAGACAAATATTACGTCCAATTGTAATTGCAGTTTTTCTCATGCCGATCGTCTGATTCATTTATGCACCGCACCGTGTTGCATGAGCAGGCGCTTCAGGTCGTCATCCTCGGCTTGGCTGAGAGCGGTATCTCCCTCGTTGTTGCGGGCATTCACATCGGCGCCAGCCTGGATTAGTGGCAATGCCAATTGGGGAGCGTGCTCCGTGCAGAGAATCAGAGCTGTATTGCCTTGCCTATCACGCACGTTCACTTGAGCGCCCCAATGGAGCAGAAGTTCAGCCACCTCAAGCACATCTTTCGGAGAAGTGGTCCAAAAGTCATGTGCCGCCACCTCCATCAGCGCGGTTCGCCCTGCGCGTTCACAACGACCGCATGAAGCCCTGACGTTTACATTGGGGTGAGACTTCAGGATTTCCCTGAGCATGGCAAGAGAGCCGGAAGTAGCAGCGGCCATGAGCACAGTGCGGCCATCCGGGTGGCGGGAGTTGAGGCTTCCGCCATAGCGCAGCAAGAAACGGAGAGCTTCTACCTTCCCACTGTAAGCGGCGGAGACGACTGCACGGGCAAGGTCTGGGCGATTGGCTGCGGCGCCAGCGCCAAGCAAGGGGCGAAGCATGGCCACATTTCCCTGTAGCGCTGCCTGAACCAGCGGCGTGTTCCCGCGATCATTTTTCCCATTGATCGGAGTCCCTCTGGAGACGAGGGCGCGGACAGCATCCGCATTGCCGTACTGCGCGACCCGCGCCAGAGTGGCAGCGGCGCCAGTAGACCTGAAATTCCAGTGTTCAGCTTGGAGCGTGGGCACGGTTGCGGCATTGCCGCGGGTGCAGCGCACAGAATCGGAGAGGCCGTCTATTGCCCCTTCGAGTTTAAAAATTGCAGGCGGCGTCGGGGTCTCCCCGGCAGTGCAACTGAACACTTGTTTGCGCTGGCCATCAATCTCGATTGAGGTAACCTGCGTCTCACTATCGAGGAGACACGGAGAATACTGGGCTGGCAGAGAGTAGTAATCCGCTTGCTCGAACATCCTGACGAGTTCCGGCACGTTGTTTCGCGGGACCCGAGCGCGATGGTGTCCCCTTACAGCAACATAGCTCTTCCCTGCATAGAAGACGGACCCGTCACCATGCACTTCAACGCTATACCATGGGCAATCTTCGTAGCAGGGGTTGCGCTGGAGAGTGATCTTTACGCTCTTCCAATCCTTCACTTGGGGAAATGGCACGTGCTGCGAGCGGTTCGGCTCGACTGGCGGCGAGGGCTTGACAGCAGGCGGCTGTTGCGCGAGCGGAAAGATCCAGACGAGAGCCAAAAGTAGACGCAGCATAGTCTTCCGACATTACTAAGAATGCGCAATTCAGATTTGTATGCGTGCAGGCCGGAATTTAGCTTCTGGTGAACATATCGTTTCCGAATCTATGCCCTTGCAAGCCACCTCCAGAGTACTTCCGGGCAATCGGACAGCGGCGCTGGGAGCCCGGCATTAAGAAATTTCAAGCTCCAGAATTCTCTGTGACCGCCACGGCTGTGTGGAACACTATTTGTTGAAACAATTTGATGCCCAGATTCGATAGTCTGCTGGAAGACCACAAAGCACGAACTGACTTTCCCGCTATGGTGGAAGCCCACTCCTTTAAGGAGTGGGAGCGCAGGCTTTCAGCCTGTGCGAAAAGAACGGCTCTAATAAATCTTGGGCTTCAGCCCTGGTGGAAAAGCGGAGGGACACACTAGGCTGCAAAACGGTTTGAAGTCAACTGTCTTCATGAATTATCCCGGCTAAATACTTTTTCCACGCATGCGGCCGCTCGGACAATCATTCATTAGAAAGTAAGGGAGGGACACCATGGCCAGAGCCATTCGACCCTTGTTACTCGCTTCTTTTGTACTTTTCTTCGCAGCAACTGCTTTGCTCGCTGTGGCCCAGAAAGAACGCACCTTGAAACCCGATCCCGGTGCGGATTTGAGGCCAGAGTATGTCCAATACTTCGCTGCAGTGCAGGAAAATCATGGCCAAGGCGATGGCATGATCTTTGTCGGGGTCATCGAAGATGTGGGCAGTCCGGCTCAAAGTTGCCTATCTTTCGCGCTGCAGTTTGTGACCTTTCGCGTGGAGCGCGTCCTTTCGGGCGCCTGGACCAAACCGACGATCAAGATCGGATACGTCAACTGCGGCCCTCAACCCCTGCCGTCGCCTCCATTTACAAAAGGAGCCAAGTGGATTGTATTCCGGAAGGTAGACCCACAACACTTTCCTTACAGATACGTAAAAGACATAGGGTATGGCATGTTTGCGCCGACGGAAGCCAATATCGCTGTGGTTCTAAAGGCGACGGAGCATGGCGCCGGTCTTACACGGGATTTCGTGCAGCGCTTTCTCGCCCGCGGCAAACAGTCAGGCGTGCTCTTTGTGGGCAGAATTATCGATCTCGGCGAACCACCCAGAACATGCAGAGAGGCCGTTGCCCAATCAGTGGATTTCAGAGTAGATGGTCCGCTGTGGGGCAAGGTACCGAAGAATACCATCCGGATCGAGTACATCAATTGCACATTTCAGCCGCTTCCGTCGCCACCGTTTGCTAAAGAACTGCAATGGATCGTATTTGCAGAATCCGAAGGCAACTCCTTCCATGCCTACACGGACATTGCCCAGCCGGAGTTGCGATATGCCTTGTTCCCGTTTACCACTTACAACTCGCGTTTAGTGGAATCTGTTTCGTACCTGCACGCGCATGTGGATTTGACGCCAGAGTATGTCCAATACTTCGCTGCATTGCAAGAAAATCATGGCCAAGGCGATTTCATGATCTTTGTCGGGGTCATCGAAGATGTGGGCAGACCGCCTGGAGCTTGCCTATCTCTCGTGCCGCAGTTTGTGACCTTCCGGGTGGAGCGCGTTCTTTTGGGCGCCTGGACCAAACCAACGATCAAGATCGGATACATCAACTGCGGCCCTGAACCCCTGCCGTCGCCTCCATTTACAAAAGGAGCCAAGTGGATCGTATTCCGTCCTGGGCCTTACTGTGGCTTTGGGTCTGACTGGTCCGATCCTTACATGTTCATAATAGACATAGGGTGTGGCATGTTTGCGCCGACGGAAGCCAATATCGCTGTGGTTCTAAAGGCGAAGGAGCATGGCTCCGGTCTTACGCGGGATTTCGTGCAGCGCTTTCTTGCCCGCAGCAAACAGTCAGGCGTGCTCTTTGTTGGCAGAATTATCGATCTCGGCGAACCACCCGGAACATGCAGAGAGGCCGTTGCCCAATCAGTGGATTTCAAAGTAGATACTCCGCTTTGGGGCAAAGTACCGAAGAAAACCATCCGGATCGGGTACATCAATTGCACAATGGAGCCGCTTCCGTCGCCTCCGTTTACGAAAGAACTGCAATGGATCGTATTTGCAGAATCCGAAGGCAACTCCTTCCATGCCTACACGGACGTTGCCCAGCCGGAGTTGCGATATGCCTTGTTCCCGGCTACCAATGACAACCGGCGTTTGGTCGATGATCTGCTTGCCGAGGTGGAGAAGGAGCAGCATCCTGCAAACGCCCGAGGGCGATGAGGCTTGTGCCGAAAGCAGCCTGTGCAACCTCGAAGGGCTGCACTGGGGCGCCGTGGCCCCATGCGCTACATTATTTGGGCAGATCCGGTTCGGCGTTTGCGGGCTCATCAACCAGGCTTTCGCCCGGACAGCCGCCCGGCCGCTCATACCCAAGCTTCATGATGCACATCCATCCGCGCACACGCTCTGCTCCTAACGGTGAAGATGCGTTACCCATTGAAACGCGTTGACTACGCGGAAAAACAGCCCATCTTGACGGACTGGAACCCGCCCGGCGTTTCGGATGAGCTTGCTATTGCTCTGAATGAGCGCCGTTGATGTAGCTCGCCATAAGGGTTGGATTGAAATATGAGCGTATTGTGATCTTGTTCATGTTGAGATTGTAATCGTGGACCATTGCTGTCCAATCGCCCTGACCTTGCGGAACACCCATCCCGCCTCGGCCAGCCCACTGATCATTCCAGAAGTCGAGGGGACCGCTAAGCATCTGCATCCCCAATCCTGGATCAGACAAACCAAACAAGCCATGAATAGGTTCCGTGTGGTACCACCCTTATCAAGCCATGAAAATAAGCTGATTCCTTTCGAAGGACTGCCCTCCTCGCTTTCGTGGCGGCTGATGAAGCCAAAATTTTACTTTATTAAGCCATACAGATATTCCTC
>DATDGH010000252.1:0-2707 GCA_036522215.1 Candidatus Angelobacter sp.
GGCTGCGGCGATTCGCTTTTTTGCAGCGGCAATTTTGCTGTTGGTCTGGGTCATCATTCGCAGACCAGCGTGGCCACGCGGCGAGCGCCAATGGAATGCAATTCTGGTGCTGGGCTTCACGGTCATTGCCATTCCTTATGCCTTGCAATTCTGGGCGCAGCAGTATGTAAGTTCATCGCTCAGCGCGGTGCTGTTTTCTGCGTTGCCACTGACCGTCGCCTTGCTTACGCCGCTGATGATGCATCGCAAGGTCCCGCGCCGAGCCGTCCAGGCAATGCTGGTGGCCTTTGGGGCGTTGCTGCTCCTGCTTTTTGAAGACTTGAAATTTGGAAGCCGCTCATTTTGGGGTGGGGTTGCCGTGCTGATGTCCATGACCGGCAGTGCGTGGTCAGCGGTCTATGCCAAGCTGCGGCTGCGCGATGTCGATCCGGTTGTCTCAACCGCAATGCAGTTGCTGATTGGTGCTGTTGGGTTGTCGTGGGCAACGTGGGCGCTGGAATCTCACCGGCATGCCGTCTGGACAAAATCTGCGGCATTCG
This sequence comes from Candidatus Angelobacter sp., assembly GCA_036522215.1. Taxonomy (GTDB): domain Bacteria; phylum Acidobacteriota; class Terriglobia; order Terriglobales; family Acidobacteriaceae; genus Angelobacter. Next base: position 540 of record DATDGH010000252.1, read on the forward strand.
GGCTGGCGTTTTTGGCCACGTTCGGATCGGCTGTGGCATTCGCCATCTATTATTGGCTTCTCAAGCATATGCAGCCCTACCAGCTTTCTACCATTAATATGGTGATTCCTGTGGTGGCGGTGCTGGAAGGATGGCTCCTAAGTCATGATTCTGTGTCCTTCATGATGATTATTGCGATGATTGTGGTGTTGGCTTCCGTAGGTGTGGTGTTGCGAGGCGAAGCCGAAACCGAAACCGCAGATCAAAAATTATTTGGCCGCGAATTAACGCCAATGAACGCGAATCTGCAGAAATCAGGACAGAAAAATCAAAAGTTCAGCACAGATACCGAGAAAATCTGAAACATCAATCATTTGATTCAGCTACACTGCTGCGGGAGAAAAGATGAAAAGAATCGTGTTACTCCTTGCCCTTCTGCTCAATTGGTCAACGTTGGCACTTGCACAATCGTCAGCGTCTGCCACGCCAGCCACTGTTGCCCGCGGCGAGGTGAGGTTGCCGCCGGTTTCCACGTTTTCCATTATCGCTATCGATCCGCAAAACGGCGACCTGGGTGTTGCCGTTGCTTCGCGTTATTTTTCTGTCGGCTCGGTTGTTCCCTGGGCAATGGCCGGAGTAGGAGCTGTGGCAACGCAGGCCAATGTGAACGTTGGCTACGGGCAGCAGGGCATTGATTTGCTGCGTCAGGGGATGACCGCGCAGCAGGTTCTGAAGAAACTCCTGGAGGATGACAAATTTGAAGGCAAAGATGGCCGCCAGGTCGCCGTTGTGGACGCCAAAGGAAACGTTGCCGCCTTCACTGGCCCCAATGCTCCCAAGTGGGCTGGTGATCGCCAGGGCAAGACGTGGTCGGCTCAGGGAAACATTCTTGTTGGCGCGCAGGTTCCGGAGGCGATGGGCAAGGCTTTCGAAGAAACGGAGGGCGAACTGGCGGAGAAGCTCTTTGCTGCGCTCAAGGCGGGTGATGCTGCAGGCGGCGACTCTCGCGGCCGGCAGTCGGCCTCCATGCTGGTGGTTCGAAAAGGCGGAGGACGCAATATCAATAACGATCGTTACATTTACATCAATGTGGACGACAATCCGGATCCGTTCAAAGAGCTGCGACGGCTGCTGGACATGAATCTTTCCTACAATTACGGCGATCAGATGTACAAGGCTTTTGCCGCCAACGATCTGCCCAAAGCCCGATCTGCCGCGCAAAGGGCGCTCACCTATTCGCCCAATAGTCCCAATACTCATTTGCAGTTAGGCTTTCTGAATTACGCGCTGGGCGATAAGGCCGCCGCCTTGAATGAATTTTCCCAGGCCCGGATCCTGCGCCCGGATGATTTCGTTAAACGCTGGCAAGACGAGGTGGACTCGCCGCCATTCAAATCCATGCGCGACGATCAGGAGTTTATGAAAAAACTCTTTCCCCCGGATGGCGTGCCGCATCTTCCGCAGACCACGGGCAAGGGATCGGCCTATTAAGCATGCCCAGCCTCCGTGGACGCCTGGCTAATGCACTGGTTCGGACGGTCATCAAGCACTGGCCAGCGAACGACAGTGGAGCAATGGTGCGGCGGGCACGAAAGGTGTTCGGACGGCCGCAGATTTTCGCCTCGCGGCACACACGCGGAATAACAATCGAGCCGGTGGAAAGCGATATCCGGGGAGAATGGCTCTCGCCGGTGCAGATGCGCTTTCCCGATTCCGTTTTGCTTTATTTTCACGGAGGCGGCTACGTAAGCTGTTCGGCAAAGGGCCATCGGCCCATTACGGCCGCACTTGCGCGACGGATTGGTTGCCGCGTCTTTTCTCTTGACTACAGGCTTGCGCCGGAATATCCCTTTCCCGCCGCCTCGGATGATGCCCTCAATGCATTTCAGTGGCTGGTGAAGAGCGGCATCAAGCCGGAAAAAATCGCTCTGGCGGGGGACTCGGCGGGCGGCGGATTGGTGGTTGCAACTCTAGTGCGTCTGCGCGATCAAGGGATGCAGTTGCCGGCATGTGCGGCGGGGATTTCACCGTGGGTTGACTTGAGTGGAGAGTATGCTGTGACCAATCAAGACTCATGCGCAATGTTTTTTCCCCAAGATGGTTTGGCTTTTGCCCGGATTTATCTGAATGGCGCTTCAGGAAGGTCGCAGTTGGCTTCTCCCCTTTTGACCGACTTGAGAGGCTTGCCG
>DATDGH010000253.1:0-3836 GCA_036522215.1 Candidatus Angelobacter sp.
CCCAGGTGACTTCGCCTACATCTTTCGGCACCACGCGCAGAGGAGACCTGGACATAACCAGCGGCTTCATTGCTTCGTAAACTGACTTCAACGATTCCTGGGTGAATCCTGAACCGACGTTCCCGGCATAGGTCAGCTTGCCGTCCTGATAGTAGGCCAGCGCCAGGGCGCCAAAATAGTCGCGCTCACCTTCAATCCAGCCGCAGATCGCAAAGTCTTGCGTGTTCTGGACCTTGATCTTGACCCACTCGCGGCTGCGTCTGGAGTCGTAGCGACTGAAGGTCTGCTTGGCCACAATTCCTTCCAGGCCCTTTTCGGTTACCGCCTGCAAAAGCTCCTCGCCTCTGCCAACGAAATGTTCCGACAAACGAAAGGTGGCGTTGGGCTGCAGGACGGAGGCCAGAAGCTGTTTGCGTTCAATCAGCGGCGTGCGGCGGAGGTCGTAGCCATCCAGATAAAGGAGGTCGAAAGCAAAAAAGCTGGCTGGCTGGGAGTTCGCGAGCCCAGGAACAGATCTGGGACTGGCGCCGATACGGTTCTGCAGCAGTTGAAAGCTCGGTACACCGTTTTCGTCAAAGCAGACAATCTCGCCATCGACAATTGCGGTTTCAGCTTCCAGCGCGTTGACCATTGGGGCGAGTTCGGGATATTGCTGCTCGATGCGGATGCCACGGCGGGAAAGCATGCGTACGCGGCTCTTTTCCAGGAAGCACAGTGCGCGCACACCGTCCCATTTGACTTCATAGAGCCAGTCAGTGCCGGTGGGCAGCGATTGGCCAAGGACGGCCAGCATGGGCGTAATAGTTGCCGGCATAGGCGCCTCTTCCGCGCCTTCAACCGATCCCAGGTGAGGCCGTGCGGCCAGGATGCTGCGGGTGTCCTTTTCGGGGTCCCAGCCTTCCTGAACTGCGAAGTCTCTTTTCTTGATCAGCAGCCAGTCTTTACCTTGGGCTCGCCTGGTCCGCACCAGGGCGAACTCCCCCATCAGACGGCGTCCATGGAGGCGGATTTTCAGGTCTCCGGCCTGCCACTGCTGGACGGGAGTCTTCGGTCCAAGCCATTCGTAGGTGCCCCGGTCCCAGAGGGTAACTTTGCCTGCGCCGTAGTTGCCGCTGGGAATGGTACCTTCAAAGTTGCCATATTCCAGCGGATGGTCTTCCACCAGGACGGCCAAACGCTTTATGCTGGGATCGAGCGTAGGACCGTGCGGCAAGGCCCAGAACCTGAGTGCACCATCCATTTCCAGCCGCAGATCGTAGTGGAGGCGGCGAGCGCTGTGGCGCTGAATGAAGAAGCGGTTGCCGTGGTCTTTGGGCGGCACTGGTTCGGGCTCCGGCGTTTTGGAGAAGACCCGTTTTCGGCGGTACTCGTTTAAGGACATGGGCGTTTCCCAGAGATTTTATTCCTCTTGCTTCTCACAGTATTGATCGCGAGGAGGATTTGGTAATTGGGTAATTGAAAAGCCAGGCAGAGGCATTTTTTCGCGAACACAGAGTGTCAACCAGAACGCATGAGTGTGATTACCTTGTTGATTCCGAGTAATATTGAAATGCACCGATTTTTGTGCTATTTAGGTTAACTCGCCCACTTTTTTGGAGAAAATTTTATGGCCAGCACCGTTTGGAAGGGATATCTGACCTTTGGTCTTTTGTCGCTTCCTGTGAAATTGTACAGCGCAGCGCGAGCGGAGACCGTCAGCTTCAACCAGTTGCACAAAGCTGACAACTCGCGGGTGAAACAGGTTTTATATTGCCAGGTTGAGGACAAGCCCATCAGCCGCGCTGACATCGTGAAGGGTTTTGAATATGAGAAAGATAAATACGTAGTGGTGGAAGACGAGGAGATCAAGAAGGTAGCGCCGAAAACCGCCAAGACCATGGAGGTCCTGGAGTTCGTGCAGTCGGCCGAGGTGGATCCCATTTTCTTTGAGAGTTCCTACTATCTGGCCCCGGACGAGGCAGGCGAGAAGCCGTATGCGCTGCTGTTTGAAGCGCTGCGGAAGACGGGATGTGTTGGCGTGGCCAAGATTGCCATGCACAATCGCGAGCATATTGTGATCCTGCGTCCTGGACCGCATGGAATCCTGCTGCACACCATGTACTATCGCGACGAGATCCGGCAGGTGGAGGAGTTTCGCACAGACCGCAGCCTGGTGAAAGACAAAGAATTGGAATTGGCGACGATGCTGGTGAAGTCGCTGGAAGCGGCCTTCGAGCCGGACAAATATAAGGACGAATACCGGGAAAACCTGAAGGCAATGATCAAGGCGAAGGTGGAAGGCAAAGAGGTAGTGGAGCCCGCTCCAGCCGTACATAAGGCGCCAGTTATTGACATCATGGAGGCGCTCAAGATGAGCCTGGCCCAGGCGAAGAAGCCGGTGGCCTCTGCCGTGGGTGACGGCGGCGATAAGAGCAGGAAGGGTAAGAGGAGCTCGACGGGAGACTGAGAGGAATCGCCGTGATCGGATTGCGCGCTGACCATGCATGGCAGAACTTGGTAAGATTGTCACGAGGGTATACGTCATGCAGGAACAGGAAAAAGTTGGCAAGGCGCGGCTCATCGGATATGGGATTGGTTTAATCGCAGTGATTGCAGTAGCGGCATGGAAGCTTATTTTCCGATAAGTTGAAGCATTCAGCCTGCGACCATCTTACGGTGAACGGTTGCAGAATCGTGGGTATGGTCACATAACAAGCAATCTAGTCGATCCAAAGTTCCTTCAATTACCTCATCTCTTGTGAAACGGCATCTCCTTCTCACTGCGCTCGTAGTTAGTGCCAGCCTCTCTCTCGCCCAAAATCAGCCGCAGCCGCAGGAGGTTACGTTCCAGAGCGGTAAGCTGCAATTGCACGGATTTCTGTGGAAGCCAAATGGGCCCGGTCCCTTTCCCGCTGTGATCTGGAACCATGGGAGCGAGAAGCTTCCGGGCTGGCAACCTGATCTGGGACGCTTCTATACCAGCCATTTTTTTGTGTTTTTTATCCCTCATCGCCGGGGTCAGGGCCGTTCGCCCGGCGAATATATTCAGGACGTGATCGCACAGACTCCACCCTCAAGAAAAGCGGAAAAAATGGTGGAGCTGCAAGAGGCAGAAGTTGAAGACGTGGTGGCCGCGCTGAATTACCTGAAGTCGCAGCCCTTTGTGGACCCGCAGCGGATCGCCATGTCCGGCTGTTCTTATGGTGGGATTCAGACGCTGCTGGCAGGCGAGCGCGATTTGGGAATCAGGGCGCTGGTTCCGTTTGCTCCCGGAGCTATGTCCTGGGAGCAGAACCAGCCGCTGCACGGCCGGCTACGCAGCGCCGTGGACAATGCGAAAGCGCCTATCTTCTTAGTTCAAGCGAAGAATGACTATGACCTCGGCCCCAGCGAGTCCCTGAGCAAGGAAGCTGAGAAAAAGCATAAAGATTTTCAATCTAAAATCTATCCTGCTTTTGGCAGCAGCCATCAGGACGGACACTGGAAATTTTGTGCAAATGGGATGGATGTGTGGGGAGAGGATGTGCTGAGTTTTCTGGCGTCACATATGAAGAGTCAGTAGTTAGTAGGTAGAACTCAGCAAAACCTTTTTGGCCGACACGTTGAGCATGGCAGTCAGCGGCCTTGAGGAACACCAATCAAAAATGACGCACCGGGATAAAAACACCCCTTGCACTTCTACAAGAGTAGTAGTAGGCTCTTGTAGAAGTGAAAGGGAAGGCATGTCTTCTAAACGCATCGATCTTCCTCAAGGCACTCTGGATCTTCTGATCCTCAAGACAGTAGCGCTCCAGCCGCAGCATGGCTGGGCCATTTCTGAGCGCATCCAGCAGATTTCCAGCAACGTTCTACAAGTC
>DATDGH010000254.1:0-4102 GCA_036522215.1 Candidatus Angelobacter sp.
ATTACGCCGAGGAGGATTTTCGACAACGGCAGCTCATCGAGGCGCGCAACGAGGCGGAAACCATTCTTCATGCCCTGGACAAGGGCCGTCATCATTTGGTCTGGCACCGCCTGAGCAAAGAGGAGAGCAAGGAGATTGCGCAAGGCGAAGCAGAGCTGAATCGAGTGAAAGCCGGCCAGGACCACAAGCAGATTCGGGCTGCGATCGAGGAACTAAATAAAGTGACGATGCGTTTGGCGGATTTGATGATGGATTCCGCGGTCTCCACTGCCTTGAAAGGCAAGAGCATGGACCAAACAGAATTCAAAAACGAGGTGACTGCGCCGCATCCGATTGCCCCGGCAGAGATAAAGTAATCGGGTCATCGAGTCATCGGGTCGTCGAGTCATCGGATTTAGATTTCTAGAAGCGCAAGCGAAGAAAATTATGTCAGACGAAAAACATCAAAGCAGTGGTACGACAGCGACAGCAGAAGCTCCGGGGGCGAATTGCATACGCGTCACTTTTGAGCCGGAAAATGTGACGGTGGAATTTGAGGCGGGAAAGTTGCCCTACAAAGATCACGGCAAACCGCAATCCCTGCTGGACATTGCCCTGAACAACAAGATTTTTCTTGACCATGCGTGCGGCGGCAATTGCGCCTGCACCACTTGTCACGTCCATGTGCTGAAGGGCGCAGAACTGCTGAACGAGATGGACGACGATGAAGCCGACAGGCTGGATATGGCTGCCGACCTCCAGCTCAACTCCCGTCTTGGCTGCCAGGCTGTGGTGGAGAAGCCAGGAGAAGTAGTCGTGCAAATTCCGGCCTGGAATCGCAACTATGTTTCTGAGGGGCACTGATGATGGCCGCAGAACTTTTAAACGTGCTTCGATCCAAAACCGGGAGCTCACACGCTCCGGTTTTGCGGGTGGTGGGGTGCAGAAGTCGGTGCCCTGTTACAAATCCCTTGAATTAGACCGAGGATGAGCATGGCCACAGAATTTTCATGGGACAACGCGGAAGACATCGGAATTCTCCTTCAGGAAAAGTTTCCCGAGCTGGATCCCCTGACCGTCCGCTTTACCGACCTGCACCGCTACGTAACCGAACTTCCCGGCTTCGCCGACGATCCCCAAAAGTCGAATGAAGGCAAGCTGGAAGCTATTCAGATGGCATGGTACGAGGAATACAAAGATAACCAGTGATGTAATCGGGTCATCGGTGCATCGGGTCATCTAAGAACGCCGAATGCTGAGCGTTAATCGCTCCCCGGCTCGAACCCGCTCCGCTCAACTCTGATAATCTTAACGTCTTAAATGTCTGCTCCCAACTCCAGGTTTGTCCGGGCCTGTCGCTGCGAACCGGTGGATGCCACTCCTGTCTGGCTGATGCGCCAGGCAGGACGTTACATGGCTGAATACAGGGCAGTCCGCAAGCACCATTCGATTTTAGAGATCTGCAAGACCCCGGCGCTGGCGGCAGAAGTGACCATCACTGCTGCCGAAAAACTCGATGTAGATGCCGCCATTATCTTTGCCGACCTGCTGCTGCCACTGGAAGTCATGGGTCTGCCATTTCGCTTTACTGCCGGAGAAGGGCCGGTGATCGAGCAGCCTGTACGTTCGCGGAAAGCGGTAGATGCATTGGAGACCTATCGCAGCGCTGAGCTGGGTTATGTTTCCGAATCCATCCGCCGGGTAGTCAAGCATTTTGGCAGCAAGCTGCCGGTGATTGGATTTTGCGGAGCACCGTTCACCCTGGCCAGTTACATGATTGAGGGAGGCGGCTCGCGCAACTACATCCACACCAAGAAAATGATGTACACCGATCCCGGCGCATGGGACGTGCTCATGGGCAAGCTGGTTGAGGTGCTGGCTGCGTATTCCCTGGAGCAGGCACGGGCGGGCGCCGACGCGTTGCAGATTTTTGATAGTTGGGTGGGCTGCCTCAGCATCGAGGACTATTGCCGTTACGTGCTGCCCCATGCGCGAGACCTGGTGCAGCGGCTGAAGGCGGCGGGAATCCCCATCATTTATTTCGGAACGGACACCGCTGTGTTGTTGCCGTCCATGAAACAGACTGGAGCGGAGGTGATTGGGGTGGACTGGAGAATTCCCATTGACCGTGCATGGCAGAGTCTGAGCTTTGCGGGGGCGATCCAGGGAAATCTGGATCCTGTGGTTTTGTTTGCTGACCAGAAGGAACTGCATGCCCGCACCGCCGCAATTCTGGCCCAGATAGGGGGCCGGCCAGGACATATTTTCAATCTGGGTCATGGAATCCTTCCGGAAACGCCGGTGGAGAATGTTCGTGCTCTGGTGGATTTTGTAAGAGAATTAAGCGTTGCGTATTCCACTCCTGGAGCCGTGCGATGACGTCCAATAAGACCGCTGTCCTGCTGCTGGCTCATGGCAGTCCGAATTCGCCCGCCGATGTTCCGGAGTTCATCAAATATGTAACTGGTGGCCGGCCTGTGCCGGAGACGACGGTAGAGGAGATTCGACATCGCTATTCCCTCATTGGCAAGTCTCCACTGACGGAGATCACGATGGCCCAGGCGGAGGCCACGAAGCGGGAGCTTGGACTTCCGGTTTACGTGGGCATGCGCAACTGGAAACCTTTTATCGCGGAGACTACGCAACAGATGATGGACGAAGGCATCGGGCAGGTGCTGGCCATCTGTCTGGCGCCGCAAAACTCTTCCACCAGCGTGGGTCTCTACAAGCGGGCATTAATCGCGGCGATGAAGCCGGAGGTTTCTGTCCAATTTGTAGAGGAGTGGCACGATCATCCATTGCTGATTCGGGCGTTTGCGGAAAAGCTGGAGGCGGCCTGGCAGCAGGCAAATGCTGCTCTGGGAACTGCGACACCGGTAATTTTCACCGCTCACAGCGTTCCCACGCGGACGATTCAGGCTGGAGACCCATACGAGCAGGAGACGAAAGAGACGGCGCGACTGGTGGGCGAGGGCATCTCCGGACTCGCGCCCGAACTTCAGCAGTTTGCTTTTCAGAGCCAGGGCATGTCCGGCGGCCCGTGGCTTGGCCCCACGGTGGAAAGAGTGATCCTCGACCTGAAGAAGCAGGGGCATAAAGGAGTGGTGGTGGCGCCCATCGGTTTTGTCTGTGATCACATCGAGGTGCTCTACGATATAGATATCAACTTCAGGCAGTTTGCCTCCGAACAGGAAATGAGGTTGTGGCGCACCGAATCCCTGAATACCTCACCCACTTTCATCTCAGCATTGGCCAATCTAGCTTCTGAAAAGCTGTCAGTCCCTTCCGGTCCCGGTGCATGAAGCGCGTTGCCATCATTGGCGGCGGCATCGCGGGACTGAGTGCGGCATATTACCTGGAAAAAATCCGGAGAGACGGAGCAGCGCTGGAGTGGATACTGTTTGAAAAATCCGACCGTCTGGGCGGCGTAATCCGCACTGAATACATTCATGATTGCGTGCTGGAGGCTGGGCCAGATTCATTTTTGAGCATCAAGCCGGAAGCCACGGAGCTTTGCCGCGAACTGGGCCTGGGTAGCGAAATCATTCATTCCAACGACTTTCAGCGCAAGACTTATATCCTGGTAAACCGTCGGCTCGTACCCATCCCAGACGGCCTGCAGTTTATGGTGCCTACGCGCGTGTTGCCCATGGTTACCACTTCGCTCTTCTCTCTGGGAACCAAAATGCGTATGGCTCGAGAACGGTTTATCTCGCCGGTGAGCGGCGCGCAGGACGAGTCCGTGGCTGATTTTGTGCGCCGCCATTTTGGCCAGGAGATGGTGGACCGCGTGGCCGAGCCGCTGCTGGCCGGCGTTTATGGCGGAAATGCCGATTCGTTGAGTGTTCGCGCCGTGCTGCCGCGGTTTGTGGAGATGGAGCACGAGCATGGAAGCCTGGTGCGCGCCACGTTGAAGGCGCGCAAGAAGGTAACCAACTCTGCTGCTCCTGAGCCGTTGTTTACTTCGTTGCGTGGCGGCATGCAGCAATTGGTGGATAAGCTGGTGGCCACACTTCCTCGTTTCTTGTTGCGGGTAAAGCAATCCGCGGTTTCCCTTCGGCGTATGGACGGTGAATGGCAGGTGATAAGCTCCGACGCCAGCGACAACTTTGATTCCGTGATT
>DATDGH010000255.1:0-6375 GCA_036522215.1 Candidatus Angelobacter sp.
TCCTGACGGCTCGGTGGGGCTGCTTGTGATTGGGCATCTGCTTGAGGGCCGGCGGGGAACTCCATCCCTGGGGGAATAAGGATGTCCATGGTCACACGCTCGTTCATCGGGGTGACGTAGTTCTGGCGGCTGCCATAGTGAAAAATTCCCACTATAGTTTCCTGCTTGCGCTCCGTAACCGTGAGAATCCGGCCTTCAGCCCTTCCGTCCTGGCGGATGGCGCCCAGTTCGACCAGCACGCGGTCGCCATGCATGGCAGTCCCCACGTCCGGCGGGCGGACAAAGATATCGCCTTGCAGCTTGCCGCGTGCCCGTGGCGGGAGGGAATCCGGCTCGGGAGTGACAAAGCCATATCCGTCACGATGCATGTGCAGGCGGCCGGCAACCAGGTTCAGGCTGGAGGAAGCCGTCGGCAAGGCCCACCGATCTTTGCCTATCGCCACCAGTTTGCGCTGCCGTGTAAGCTCCTTGAGCAGGCTTTCCAGGCCTCGCCTCTCACGGCCTTTGATCGCGAGATCATGGGCCAGCTGCTTAAATCCAGCAGTATGTTTGGGCTGCCTGCCCATGTAGCGGAGGATTTCCTGGTCGTTCAGCATGGCTAAAGGCCTCTCTTAACTTTAACTGATTAGCCCAAAGGGATTCCGTGTTTGCACTCCCTATCCCGCCCAGGCTTGGCCTTTCACTTCAAATTACCCAATGACCAAATTCTGTGGGAGAACGAGGTTCGCCTGTACCGCAACCACAGCAAAATCCTGCCAGTTGCGCGTACAACGACTTAGCTCCTCCTAAGCGCTAATGGTCTTTTTCTCTAAGGGGCTTGCCCGATATAAGAAATGCCTGCCGAACGGGAATAATTACACGCGGACCTGAGGAATGAGGGGCCTTTCTGAAGACCCCGGCATTGCACGCAAGTCCTGCCAATCCAGCAGTTCTGGAAATCTGGTCCGGGGAAGCGGGTTTGGCTACTTACTTGCGGCAGACTTGGCCGTCCTCCAGGTATCAAGATGCACATCAGGGAGACGGCTAATTTCAGCCGTGCTGGAATAAAATGTATAACCAGGCTGAGAGTATCGGCCGTTAAGGAAAGGATGTAATTGAGATGTGGAAGCCCGCCAATCCCCAAAACTCTAACCCTAACCCAAACGTTAAACCAACGCTGGAACCGGAGAGACAAACCATGAGCACAAATCAGACCACCTTCAGCGAGCCGACGCCCGCCGCCGCTCCTCGCAACGCAGTTCTCAACAACCAGGAGCAAGCCACCATCGGCAAATCGCTCGTGATCAAGGGCGAAGTCACCGGCTCCGAATCGCTTTACATTGACGGCCGCGTGGAAGGCGCCATCAACCTTCCCGGGAATCGCGTGACGATAGGCCGCAATGGGCAGGTCCAGGCCAACATTAATGCCCGTGAAGTTGTGGTACTGGGCAAGGTGAAAGGAAATCTCACCGCCAGCGACCGCGTGGACATCCGCAATGAAGGCTCGCTCACCGGTGATGTGGTCTGCCAGCGCATCAGCATTGAAGATGGCGCTTATTTTAAGGGCGGCATTGATATTCGCAAGCCCACGAGCAAAGAGGCTGGTATGGGGAATGGGGCTGCCAAGGTTGAAACTACGACGTCACCGGAAACCCCGCGGACGGCCACAGCTTCTGCCTAAAGTTTTCAGGCCGGGAGTCGATACAGAGAGTATCTCTCCTTAGTTTCAACGTGGGTGCTTCGTCCAACGGGGCACCCCCATTTTCCCAAGCTTGAGATGTTGCCATGGTAAACCGGATCCTGCAGTTGTTATCTATTCGTTGCTCCCATCGAAAGATATCGCAACCCTTTGCGGCCTCGGCACCCGCCCGTCGCACAACCAGTTCAGATTGGGAGACCCCAACTCCAGCCGGGCAACATTACGTGGTTTGTCTGGATTGTGGACGGAAGTTCGAATACGACTGGAGCCGGATGAAGATGGTGGGACGCTAGTCCTGTGCCGGCAGCAATGCCTTTTTGGCGGTTAGTACGAGGCAGGCGCTTTGGCCTTGGGAGAGTATTTGGTAATTGGATAAGTTGGTAAGTTGGTAATTTGGTAATTTAAAACCCCTAACCCTAACCGCAACATCTCTGAGGATGGGTTCTCCACTGGCTGTGAGCTCTCCGGGGTGCTCGCCCTGAAGTTTGGTTTTCAGCGCGTAAGCATCACTTAGTTTCGCTTCGGGATAAACTTCAAAAAGCCAATCCCCATCGCCGCGGTCAGCCCCAGATAGATCAAGCCATAAGGAATAAGAATCACGGCTCCCGCTATGCGCGGGTTATGTGGATGCACGCTCACCCGCAATCCCCAGGCTGCGGCAGCCGCCAGAACAGCGGCCAGCCAGAGCTTGAAAACGTAGATGCCGGGAAACTGAATGTGGCCGATCCGCCGCTTCATCGCCCGCCGCAATAGCAGGAACTCAAGCCACGCGGAAAATCCGGCCGAGGCTGTAAGGCCTGCCACGCCCCAGCGCGAATCAATTCCCAGCAGGCTCGGCCCCAAGGGCGCTCCTGCCGGCAGGGCAAACAAACATCCGAGCGCCGTGGTCAGGGCCACGCGCACCAGGGCAAAGCGCAACGGAGTGCGGGTGTCACGCAGAGCATAGTAGGCGGACGAATACAAGCGTCCTACGGTGGATGCCACCAGGCCAATCGCCGATCCCGCCAGAATGGCCCACACATATCTGGCATCGGCAGAGCTGAATTTCCCGCTTTGATAAATCGTGGCCGCGACGATGTCTCCCAGCGCCAGAAAGGCGACGGCGGAAGGCGCCACAAAAAACACGATGCGGCGCGTGCTGGATGAAATCCTGCCCCGCAACGCTTCGGCCACCTGCTGTTCACTTCCCAGCGCACTGGACATTGCCGGAAGTTCAGCCGCCGAGACCGCCATGCCGAACAAACTGATGGGAAGCATGTAGAGCGTCTGGGCGTTGAAGAGCGCAGCCACCGCGCCCGTGGGGAGAAAGCTGGCCAGCAGGTTATCCACATACGCGCTCAACTGGGTTACGCCGCGGCCTATAAATACCGGAAAAAAATTCCTAATGACCACGCGGACATTCTGGTTGGCCATTCCCAACGCGAGGCGGATGGTTGGAGCCAGGCCCAGTACTACCGGAAGCTGCATCAGGAATTGCAAGGCGCTTCCGACCACCGATGCCCACGCAGCGTACAGCGCAAGCTGCGACAGGTCTGAGTGCCTGAACACGAGCAATGCGGTAACGATGGCGGCGTTCCAGACCACTGGCGAAACGTAAGACAGAAAAAAGCGGCCGTGGCTGTTCAGAATGCCCAGGCACCAAGCTGACAGCACCAGCAGCCCTACACCGGGAAAGAAGATGCGAACCAGTCTGATGGCCAGGTCGCGGGTCTCGCCGTGGAAGCCGGGCGCAATTGCGTCGATGAGATAGGGCGTGGCCAGCACTCCGGACAAGACAAGAATGGCCGTGACCAGCGCCAAAAGTGAAAAAACCGCCCCTGCGACTCGTCCCGCGTCTTCCTTTTTTCCCTCAGCCACCAGCTTGGCGTATACCGGTATGAAAGAAGCAGAGAGGACGCCTTCTCCGAAAAGATTCTGGAGAAAGTTGGGAATGCGCATGGCAGCGCGAAATGCGTCCGCGGCGTAGGAGATGCCGAAGAAATGGGCAAAGACGCTGTCCCGCACCAGCCCTGAGACGCGACTGAAAAAAATTCCCGCGGCCACGAGAAAAGCCGAGCGACCCACAGTGTGAGGCGCTGTTCCCGGTGCGCTGGAATTGTTAGCCATTCTCAGTTGTTATAACCGAGATGAGAGGAGTTGGTAAGTTGGTAAGTTGGTGAGTTGGGAAATTGACGACCCGATTTGTTCACACTACCTGCGCTGCTCGCAAATCGCCGATCTCTTGTTGTGAGTAACCGAGTTCAACTAACACCTCGTCCGTATGCTCGCCGAGGGTGGGAGCGCGATGACGTATGCCGCCGGGAGTTTCTGAAAGCCGTACGGCGGGATTGGCCAGCGGGACGGATTTGGACGCGCCGGGGTAATGAACATACTCGAGCAAGTTGCGCGCCTTCACTTGAGGATCGTCGAGAACCTGGCCGACATTCATGACCGGACCGGCGGGAATGCGCGCCGCTTCCAGTTCAGCAATAGCCTGCGCGCTGGTGCGGGTTGCCAGCCATGCGTTCATTGCCTGGCTGACGATCTCGCGATGATTGGCGCGGCCCATGTCATCTGCAAGTCGAGGGTCGGTGATCAGGTGTGCGCTGCCCACCAGGCTGGCCCAGCGCCTGAACATTTCATTGCCGACAACGGAGACCACAATCCAGCCGTCCTGGGTGCGATAGCAGTCTGCCGGCGCCGCCCAGAAACCCGCATTTCCGGTCTGATGCCGTTCTATGCCCAGCACATGCTGTTCGGCCAGCAACCCCTGCATGAATGTCACGCCTGTGGCCAGCAGGGATGCGTCGACGAGTTGTCCCTGGCCCGTCTGCCCGCGATGATATAGCGCTATCATCACGCCGAATGCGGCATGGAGAGCCGTGCCGTAATCTTCAAAAGGAACAATGTCGCGGACCGGCGGACCTGGAAATCCAGTCAGGTTCATGGCTCCGGACATCGCCTGGGCAACGGTATCGAAGCCCACGCGGCCGGCGTAAGGGCCGTCCGGCCCAAAAGTCGAAATGCGCGCCAGAATGATGTCAGGCTTAATGGCGCACAGCGACTCATAGTCCAGCGCCATCTTCTTTAGAACTTCAATGGGCAGGTTGGCGATCACCACATCGGCGTGACGCGCCAGGCGACGGATGATCTCCGCTGACTGTGGCTTGGAAGTATCCAGCGTCAGGCTTCGCTTGTTGCGATTCAGCGAGAGAAAGCTGGCGCCGTCGCCACTCTCGCTGACGGGCGCCAGGTAACGGTCTTCGCTGCCCTGGCGGCGATCCACCCGAATCACGTCCGCGCCCATGTCTGCCAGCAGCATTCCGCAGTAAGGCCCGGCGATGAATCTTCCGAAGTCAATGACGCGAATGCCAGTGAGCGGGAGCTTATTCGTTGATTGGTTAGTCGGTTTCAAGTTGCCCTTGCCCAATCACTGTGGATCAGTGGCATCAGTGTGATCAGCGGTAAGGTTTTGTTTTTCAATTACACATTTACCAAATTACCCAATTTTTACCCGACAAAATGCCTTTCTGCCGCGTCTAAGGTTTGGCCGGAGGCGCTGCCACCTCTCCCTGGTTGACCAGCAGCACCACAATGGAATCGATAGCCCCGATCACTTTGGATGAAGGCAGGTTGTGGTTATTGCAGAAGATGGAAAAGACAAAACGTCGTCCGGAGCGGGTCTCGCCGTAGCCGGAGAGCGCATTTACGTGGCTGAGAGTGCCGGTCTTGGCATGTACCATTCCGCTGGCCGGAGTGTTCAGAAAACGCTCCGCCAGAGAGCCATCCACTCCGGCAACGGGCAGAGTTTGCTCATACGTCTGGCCCCATGGTTGCCGGGAAGCATAGGCCAGCAACTGCACCACAGACTCAGGAGTGATCAAGTCCCGGCGTGAAAGCCCGGACCCATCCAGGAGAAAAAACTCTTCACTCTTCAGGCCGGCTTTGAGCAGAAACTGGCGGCGCGCCGCACTGCCGTCTTCAAAAGATCCGTCGCCCCCCTTGAGCTTACTGATGAGTCTCAACATGAGTTCAGCATGAAGGTTCTGGCTGGCCTTATTGGTGACCCGGACATCATCCAGCAACGGCAACGAGACATGCTCGGCCAGAATCTGCGGAGGAGCAGAGGGCGTGACCAGCGGCTGAACTTGCGGCTGCGGCGTTGCAGAAGTATTCCCGGTGCAGCATGGCTTGTGATTTCGCCCCTCGGCCGTGCCTCCTTGCTGTGGCTGATCAAAGAATTGTGCAAGGTCCCCATGTCGCGCCCGGGTCTTGCCGGTAACTGTAATCCCGCGTTTTTCCAGGATCCCGCGAAAAAGCTGGGCGGTAAACTCCGCCGGATCTTCTATGGTGATGGCCTCGCTGGCGCCGGCGTCATTCAACGGCATCGATCCCCACAACAGGACCTTGAGAGAGCCGGGATCGCGGTGCACTCCGATCTTTCGCGCCACGCCCGCGGCACTAGTTACGATGCGATTGTCAATCTCGTAATACGTGGTCTCCGGGTCCACGGTGGCCAGCGCTTTTTCTCCCACCTGCTCGCCCGGATGGATGCGGATGAACAGCACGTTGTCATTGAAGCTGAGGGCAGAGACTGGAGCACCGTCAATCCACTGCAAGTCATCGTAGGCCCAGCCCTCCCCATAGCGTTGGGCAGAGTAAAAACTGTCGTCGCCGATTAAATCGCCGTCTACCATCTTCACACCCTTCTGCACCAG
>DATDGH010000256.1:0-6390 GCA_036522215.1 Candidatus Angelobacter sp.
GGGTGCAGGGAAAGTTCCTTGTTCAGAAAAGAAAAATGGCCGCCATGCAGGCGGCCATTTGTAATTTGCTGGAAACCTTTACGGCTTCTTCGGTGTCGCTGCGCCGCCAGCGGGGGGGCGGCTTGCTGCTGCTCCAGCGGGTTTGTTGGACGGAGATGAAGGCGCCACCGGCGCCGCCGCATTGTATGCGTCCACCAATTCCTTGGTGATGTTGGTTCCCTGGCTCGCCCACAAAACCGGGGTCTGCGGGTTGGAAACATCCAGAATCACGGAATAGCTGTTGGCCTTGGCGTAGCTCTCCAGGACGGTGAGCATCTTGCCGCCGATGCGGTTCACCACTTCCTGCTCGGCCTGCTGGAACTCGTTTTGCGCGTCTTCGTAATTGCGCTGCAGGGTCTTCTGCTTGACCTCAAGATTTTTCACCTGCTTGGCGCGCTCTTCTTCGTTCAGCTTGTCCTGCTTCGCCTGGAGGTCCTTCTTCAGGTTTTCCACTTCATCATTCAGGCTCTTCAGATCATTCTGCTTTGGCGCAAAGCGCTGCTGCAAAGCATCGAACTCTTTTTTGCCTTCGTTGGTGGCAATGATTGCATCCTGAATGTTGACGATGCCGATCTTGGTCGGGGCGCCAGATGCGGCAGGAGTGGCCAGGCCCGGATTGGCGGCGTTGGGGGCCTGGGCCAGGGCGGCGACGGAAAAAACGATGCTCAGCGCCAGGCTGAGGGCAAAAATGTGCAACTTTGACTTGCCTAACATGGGATAGTGGACTCCTTCAATCCTTTGCTAATTCATTCGTCGCGACGTATTTGGTCAACTGCTCGCAGGATGCGGCAAATTGGTAGAGAAGACGAATGGTTCGATTATAGGTCGTGTTTTCCGATACCGTCAAACAAATCTCTCCTTAAAACGTAGTGCTAATGGTAAAGCGGAAAGTTTTCCTCGGCTCCTTGAGGGTGATGTTAGGTGCAAACTGCGCGAGGGCTTGTTGAAAAGTGAAATCGCCTGCCCCGCCCGGGGGAAACATGCTTCGGGTAATCAGGTTCGGGGAAGTCACATTAGTGTTAAGTATGAGCGGATTGTACGCGTAGTAAATCCGGAACGGGGCCTGTACGATCGGCAGAAGCACTTGCAGCTCCAGCCCGGTAGACATGCGCGGCACAAAGTTCGTCCCAGCAATGGTTTTCAGGTCTCCACTGAAAGGAAGGTTAGTGCCGCCCGTGCACAGGAAGCTGGCCAGCACCGGGCATCCAAAGGTTGTGGTATTCAGCTGGGACAGAGACTGGGGACTGATTTTCAACTGCGATTGCCGCAATGCCATGTTCATTCCAACATCTGCAAATGGCGCCAGTGCAACCGGTCCGATGATCTTGATGCGGTACTCCACGTTGCTGATGATGCTGGTATCGCCGCCGGGGAAGGTCACGTTCGTTATTGGCACCGGGACACTCACATTACCGCGCCGCGGATTGGTGGGATCAACCAGAACAAAGCTCCCGTCAGGATTCTGAAGGCTAATGTTCGATACGCTGGTTACAAACACATAGGGAGAGACGGTGCGTATGTCAAAGCCGCGCAAATCGTTTTCGCCGCCCATATAAAAGCGTTCATAGGGAGGCGCCACGTTGCTGCCGTAGCCGCTGATAAAGCTGGCCTGCAAGCGAACGCCCAGGGTGTTCTGGTGATACATGGGGTGCCATTGCGTGAAGCTCATCACTGGCCGGTAAAAGTTCACGTTCCCGCCCGGCCCCGCAATGTCACTGGAGATAAAAAAGCTTCTTCCCTTGTAAGGACGGATGGGACTGTCAATGGTGCTGAAGCCGAACACCGGGACCACTTTGCTGGTGATGATGCCAGTCAGCGCGTTCGGACCGGAGATACTGCGGAAATTAATGGTCTGGAAAAAGATGCTGGAAGCATCGCTGAAAGTCTTGATGGTGGAATCGTCCCAGGAATAGGTGATGCCTACGCGTTTGAAGGTCTTCAGCACATAGTTGACTGAGCCGGTGAATCCGGTGCTGGACTGGCTGAAATTCTGGAGTTGATTGAGGATGTTCTGCGGCAGATTCAGCTTCTGGCCAGTGATCAGTTGTTGCTGTTGCGCCTGGTTGAAGTCAAACCTGCGGTTGTACACCGTGAACCCCAGCTGAATAGGACGATCAAATACATAGGGCTCGGTAAAGCCGAACAGGACGTCGCGCGAAAGGTCTCCTATGTTGCCGGATACGGTAAGGGTCTCACCCAGGCCGAGGAAGTTGTTGGTCTGATAATTCAGCCCGATAAATGATCCGGACAGACCACTTACGCCTCCAGTCAGGCCAATGCTGTTCTTGCCCTTTTCCTTGACCTTGACTGTGAGGTCCACCGAGCCGGTCTTTTCATCAATCTTCCTTTCCGTATCTTCTTCGGGTTTGAGGGCCTCAAAGTAGTTGAGCTGGTTCAGGCGAAGGATGCTCAAGTCCCACAGCTGGCTGTTGAACGTCTGCCCTTCCTGCACCAGAAGCTCGCGCCGGATCACGCGATCGCGAGTGGTGGTATTGCCCTGGAATTCAATGCGCCGGACGTAGAATGGTTTGCCCTCATCCACGTCCACATTCAGCGTAAGGAGACGGTGCGGATCATCAATTTCCGTTTCGGGCACCGCCGTGAAATTGATGTAACCAATCTGGCCGTAGGCCTTGCGCAGGTTCTCCAGCCCCTTGCCGATCTTGCGCGTGTCGAAGGTGTCGCCATCTTTGATGGGAAACTGGGCGCGCAGAAGTTTGGTATTCAGAATGGCCTTGTTGTTTTTGAAGTTGATGCCCTTCAGCTTGTACTTTTCGCCCTCTTCCACTGCCATGGTGATGTCCATGGCCTTTCCTCCTCCGCGGTGGAAAGGAGGAATGGGAGTGAACCCACCGGGCTTGTCGCGCAGGGCAGTCTTAGGGTCTTCCACGACCGCCTTAAAGTAGCCATGTTCCTGATAGGCGCCGCGTACGCGTTCCGCATCTTCTTCAAGCTTGGAGGCGTCAAAGGTCCGGGCAAACAGGTTTTCCAGGAAGATCGATCGAGGAATGCCGATCGGGTGAAGGTTCTTCATGGCGCGGCGGAGCTCCAGGGCGGAGACATGCTTGTTGCCCTGGAAGCGAATTCGGCCGACTTTGATCTTTGGCCCTTCCTTGACATTGAAGGTCACACCCACGGATGCCGGAGGAATCTCCTGGACCTGAACGTTGATGGTGGCAAACTGGCGTCCGTGCTCTGCCAGCAATTCTTTGAGGGCCGCCTCCGCCTTCATCACTTTGGCTGGATCGTAAGGACTCTCCTGGGATAGCGGCACCTTCAACTTCTTGAAGCGTTCCAGAATGTCACTCTGGGATACCGAACTCGTGCCATTGTAGGTAATGGTGCGGATGGTAGGTTTTTCCCGGACGTAGAAGTAGATGTGCCAGCCCTTGGGCGACTCCTCTCGCTCCACGCGTACATCTTCAAAATAGCCGGTGTTCCACACGGAACGCAGATCGCGTTCCAGCGATATCGGATCGTAAATATCGCCTGGACGGGTATACACGTGGGCCATGATCGTCTCTTTGGGTATCCTGCGGTTCCCCTTGGGCTCAATGCTTTCGATGACTTGCCCGCCCTGGGAGGCAGGAGAGGCAGGCAGCGCGAGTGACAAGAGAAGAAAACCAAGGATCAGGGCCACGCGGCTCCTGGAAGCGTGCTTTTGGCGACTACTATCCTTAAAAAACCGCAATATCCCTACCTCAGTACGTTTTATGGGAAACCCTGATTATACGGAAGTCACTGCTGAAGCGCCACTTATCGCCCACACTGTGCCTCCAATGTAGCACATCCAGGTTGCTGGACCCCAGTCCAGGAACTGGATGTGGCGGCTACCATGTTGTGTCCAAAGGTGCACGCTGCCTGAAACAGGACGTACCTCTCCCCACGAAGAAAGCTGTCAGCGATAGAACGAACTCTGTCCGCAAACTTGCATATAATTTTTAGAAGATTTTTGAATATCCGGTCCAGAAGGCTTGGCACGGCTCCCTTAAGCCGAAGAGTTCCGCGGACGTTCAACAATCGGCTCAATCTCCACCAGGCAGGAATAGAATGTGGCGCCCGCCCCTATGTCCGTAAGCGTCTCTGATGTCAATGCATTGATGCTCTTGCCGTCCGGAGCAAAGCGGGCCCAGGTCAGCCGGGCTGCCACCACCCCAGGCTGTACAGAGCCATTCACATGTGCGCGCAGCCGCACCTCGCCACGGTCATTGAAGACCCGGACCCAATCGCCGTCACGAATTCCCCGTCGTCCCGCATCGGTGGTATGGATCTCAACCAGTTCCGGCTGCTCCATCCTTTGGATGGACTCGAGGTTGGCAAAACTGGTATTCAGGAAGTTGTCTGCCTTGCGAGACAGCAACTCCAGCGGAAACTTGTTGGCTCTTTCCGTATGCCTTGATTCCGCCGGAGGGACAAAACTCGCCACCGGATCCAAACCCTGTTGCAGCAGCGCTTGATTGTAAAGCTCTGCCTTCCCGCTGGGAGTGGCGAAGTTTCCCTGGGCGAACGGCAAGAACGCCTCTCCGGGAAGATTGAGACGCATGTGGCCTTCCTTCTCCAGGCGTTCACGCGTGAGGCCTCGAAGCTGGGCTGGCTTTTGATCATCTTCAGTCCAAAGCGCCTCGTCAATCATCTGCTCCACCGTCTGCCCGAAGCATTCCTCGGTGAAGCCCATGCGCCCAGCCAGTTCGCGGAACAAATCAGTGTTGGATTTGCACTCGCCCAGGGGCGCAATAGCCTGGTGCGAGATCTGCAAGTAGTAGTGACCATACGCCTTCTGTAGCTCCTTGTGCTCAAAGAAAGTGGTCGCTGGCAGAACAAGATCGGCGTAGCTGGTGGTGTCGGTAAAAAACTGTTCGTGCACAACCGTAAAGAGATCAGGCCGCAGGAAGCCGCGGATGACCCGATTGTTATCGGGGGCCACCACCGCTGGATTCGAGTTGTAAACAAAGATGGCCTTGACCGGAGGGCCATTCAAATCGTTCAGGGCCGTCGCCAGCTCCGACATGTTGACCACCCTGGCCGCACGCCCCAGAGGGCTCTTCTGCATTAGTTCGGGGCGCTCGATGGCCTTGTCGTTAATTCCGAATGAGCCGCTGGTGGAAAGCTGCAATCCTCCACCAACCTCTTTCCATGAACCGATGATGCACGGAAGCATGGTGATGGCGCGTACACCCATCCCGCCATTCTGCGCTCGCTGCACTCCGTAGTTGGTGCGAATCACGGCCGGGCGTACGGTCGCGTATTCACGCGCCAGCTTTTCAATGTCGGCGGCGCTGATGCCTGTCCATTGGGCAACGCGCGCAGGTGGATACTCCTGCACCCGTTCTTTTAATTGCTCAAAGCCCAGCGTGTAACGGGAAACGTAGTCGGCATCGTAAAGATTTTCGTTGATGATCACGTGCATCATCGCCAGCGCCAGCGCCACGTCCGTGCCCGGATTGATGGGCAGATGCCAGTCAGCGCAGGAAGCGGTGCGCGTCTTGTAAGGATCAATCACCACCAGCTTCGCGCCGTTGCGGCGGGCTTCCTGGATGAACGGCCACAAATGAATATTGGTGCCGTGAATGTTCGCGCCCCAGGCAATGATGTATCTGGAATGCCGGAACTGCTCCGGCTCTGTTCCCAGCTTGCGGCCCAGCACTGTAATGAGCGCGTCGCCACCGGCAGTCGCGCAAATCGTGCGGTTCAGTTGCGAGGCGCCAAGACGGTAAAAAAACCGGTGCGCCATGCCGCTGTTGTTGAGCAGACCCAGCGTGCCGCCATAGGAGTAGGGAAGAATGGCTTCCGGGCCGAATTCGTGAGAGATCTTTTTGAAGCGGCTGACAACTTCTTCCAGCGCTTCATCCCAGGAGATGCGGTTGAAATCAGATGCATCGCCTTTACCCTGGCCCTTGGGAGCCACGCGGCGCATGGGATAGAGCACGCGGTCGGGCGAGTAAACCCGATCGAGATATTTACTGACCTTGGCGCACAGGAACCCGCGCGTCACCGGATGGGCCGGGTCTCCTTGAACGCGAGTTGCCCGTCCGTCTTCCACCGTAACCAGGACGCCGCAGGCGTCAGGACAATCATGCGGGCAGGCAGTATGGACAACTTTCTTCACCAGAACATTATAAATCGGGATATCGGGGCATCGGGATATCGGTGTATCTGAAGAAGTACCCAGCCACCTCCTCTTGCTTACTAAAGGCTGTTTAGAAGGAAGAGAGGGCTTACCCCATCGGGCCTCGGGGTTGTTTCTTCCGATGACCCGATTGCTGATGCAATAAATCTAACTTTATTGTATAAAGTACTTTGACATACGCATCACGTATGGGATAAGATTCTCTGCCATGCCGGAACATCGCC
>DATDGH010000257.1:0-4241 GCA_036522215.1 Candidatus Angelobacter sp.
AACTAGCCAAGGGGCTTTGGCCCTTGATATCCCTATCCATTGTGAGATTTGGTTTGGGTTTTGATTTTCAATTACCAACTTACCCAACTTACCCAATTACCAAATTCGCAGCGAGAACGGGACTGTTTGCATCAACAACGAGTACAAAATTCTCGTTATCGCGTGCATAACGCCTAAGTGTGGGATGGCCGCGCACATACGCACATTTGTGCTGCCGCCACGGTCGAAGAGGAAAGCGATTCATCCGAAGTAGCAGAGCGCAGCCGCAAAGAACGGATCCGCAAAACGCCGCTTACTGGCCCTGAGAAGCGCTTTGTGCCATGCGATGTATGGAGGCGCGCAAGCCGCGCAACCGGAATGCCAGGGCCAGCATGCAGATAGCACTGAAACCGGAGTAAGAGCCTAACCAGATAAACAGCGGCCGCGGCTCTTCCGGCTTCAATACAAGAAAGAGAACAGCAAAAGCCAAAGAAGCCACACCAGCCAGAGCCAGAAACCATTCATCCGGCACATGCCGGCGGAGTGAGCGGGCGATAGCGAGTTCAATAATTCCGATGGCCGCAGCCAGCACGACGACAACCTGAGTCACCAACCACAACGAAAAGCGGTTGGCGAAAACCAATAAAAACCCAGCGCTGCTGACGATCACGCCGTCCCAGAGCAACAACCACCACTTTCCTGTTGTGGCCCTCCAAATCCCGGCTGCCGCTGTGCACGCGCCCGCAACCAGGGCCAGCATGCCAAAAAACACCACCATGCCCTTCATGGCAAATTCCCGCAGAGTGAAGGTATCGGCGGAACTCTGCATGAGAAAGGCGGCAGCGGAGAACAACAAGGCGAGAACGCCACGCAAGAGTATCAGCCACCAGTTTTTGACCAGCGTTTGTATCATTTCGTCCTCCTCTTCGCGGCTTCAGGTGCTTCGTCTTTGATAGATTTTAAATGCCGGATGACACATGGCGCCGAATTCCGAAAACAAGGTCAGCAGCAAAGAGAACGAACTTGCTACGGTCAAGCGTCTGTAACTACTTGATCCCATTCAGTTTTTAGTACTTGCGCTTCGCTGTTATGCGCGCGCATAACGGCCTGATAACTTACATTATTGATAAATTATGATACTTGACAACCTAATTAAACTATGTAATACTTAAAACTAGACAGCCAGGCGACACGCCGCCCATGGCGCGTAGCCGAATCCAAAAGTGGGCCGGATCGGGAGCCCGCGTGATTACATTTACAATAAGTGTGCCCTTTTTGAAGGGACACGGCTTCACAGGTTGCGGAAAAATCACCGATTCAGCCAGCAAAGCAAAAATTTGCCTCCACCAAGAAGCAGCGGGATCCGGCTCTAACTAGCCAAGAGCTTCCGCCGTTGATATCCCTGTTCACCGACGAGCCTTGTTGCTTTTGATTTTCAATTACCCAATTACCAGGGTCGAAAATCATCCAAAATCTAATCGGTACAGACGGTGCTCAGCACCGGGGTCCCCGACGCACGCTTCGTGTGGCGGGGTGGAGGACCGTCTCCGCGCCGAAAGGCGCGCGCTTGGTTCGTGTAACGGTGCCGATTTTCATGAGCTTTCGCGGGCCACAGGCCCTGAGGGGCAAATTACCCAATTCTCAGCGAGAACAGCACCGCCTGCATCAACAACGAGTACAAAATTCTCGTTATCGCGTGCATAACGGCCTACGGCTAGTAGCCAGGAGCTGGAAGCTGCTTGGCTGTTCCGGAACAAAAAACAAATCAATCGCCCTTTCCGGAACGAATATCCGCTTATTTTTCAACTATGTTACCGAAATCACCGATTCAGCCCCACAGCACAAAATCCCGGCTTTCTGCCATCCTGAACCGGCTTCAAGCAGGTTTGAGCCGTTCGTTGACCATCCGTCCCTGCATGCAACCGGCAGTTCGCTGGTAGCGCTACCAAAACCCCTCCCGCTACCTCTGCCGCTACCGGATTTTCGCTGATGACAAAGGAGTTAGAGGCAAGGTAGCGGCAGTAGCGGCAAAAAGCGCCTTTCTGCGAAAAGGCGCTTTTCTAAGATCAATTTCGGTAATACTGTGGCCGTGAGCACACACCTGCACAAATTGCTGGCCTCAGACCGCGCTGGCTGACAGCTCTTCCCATTCTTCCAGCAGATCGGTCGACCTGAAGGGCAGGACATATTTCGAGTGAGGAGGTTGCACTAATACAAAGCGGACGGCGTTCTGACAATTCTTGCAGCGAGGAAAGCAGGTTTGCTCAATGAGCGTAGCCTCATGCATGAGGCGATGGCGACGGTGGTAAATTCTGTAGATTCCGGTCCGGGGAACGATCTGTCCTGGCTTGTAGCGCAGGCCGTCAGGCTCTTCCTTCACGTCAACACCCCCGAAGAGACGCGGCCAGGCGCACTCCACATGATTTGAACTGAGTGCTCCTCGCGAACCGCCTTGCCCTCAAGCTCCAGCGTAAGGGGCGAGTGAGCCCAACTGATTGCGCCGATTATAAGGATAAAACTCTTACGCAACAAGGGCGGGCTCCAACTTTTTCATTGATTCGTGCCGGCCAACCTCTCCTCGAGAGCTGTCATCTGAGTTGCCCGTGTCAAGGTCGCCTTCCGACGAAGAAACACGCCATATACTGCTGGTGTTCCGGCAAAGTCTGGGGCGTGATCTTTCTCCGGAGGAGCAGAAATATCTTGGACTGTCTTCTGTGATCGTCTCGCCTGGTGATCCTGAACTCGCTGCTCCGGCAACGGAGCGCAGACTGAATTTGGCGCAGCCGCTGCGGAACCAGCAAGCAAGAAAGAAACATGAACAGCAAAAAGACAAGAAAGAAGGCTGCACGGACGGACGTGCGCGTCTGTAGTGCAAAGGTGTGGGTGAATCCAAATTCTACCTTCAGGGGGCCGCGGGGCAATCATACCTGGGAGGATCGCCTGCTCTCACCTCCAACTGCCGCCCGCTTGCTGGAACTTGCGGATGTAGCACTGGGTTCGGTTGCAGCGTCCGCGCTGCCGGCAAAGAAAAAGAAATTAACCGCTTGAGCGGGAGAGCATCTTATCTGCTATGGCCCTTGTCCATCCTCATCGACATCCCATTCGCAAGGCCAATCCCTGTGCGCCCAGGTTGCTGGAATCGTACTGTCCAGGTTGTGAGCTGTTGATTGCTGCCAGCCCCTCAAGGAAGATACTCGGGATCATAGAGAAACTGCATGTCTGCCCGGTCTATTTCCGTTATCCGCAAAGGCAGCGTACCGCCTAGGGAGACGACGCCCGGGATGGGCATTCGAGCAGAAATCCGGCAGAGAATCTTCCGAGCCGTTGTTCACCACCAAAGAGCTAAAATATTTACATTCAACCTGGGTCACTCGGAGGAATCATGCCATCCGTTCAGCATGTCAACGCCCGGTGCGGGGATGCGCTGGTGCTTGTGGGCACGGTCAAAGGACTCTTTGTGCTGCGCTCGAACGCTGCTCGCAAACGCTGGGACATTGGCGGCCCCTACTCGGTGGGCTGTCCCGTCTACGCCGCCGCATTGGATACACGCGCGGGACGCAACCGGCTCTGGTGGGCGCAGCAAAGCTTTCGCTGGGGATCAACGCTGGTTTCCTCTGACGATTTCGGCAAAACTGCTACCGCGCCCGAAACCTATTCCGTCAAATTCCCTGCCGACGCCGGATGGGCGCTGAAAAATATCTGGCAGATTTGCATTGGCCCTGCTGATCAGCCGGACGTCATGTATTGTGGCGTCGAACCCACAGCGCTGTTCGAATCCGGTGATGCCGGACAAAGCTGGTCGCTGGCGAAAGGGCTGTTCAATCATCCTCATCGGGAGAAGTGGACTCCCGGCGGCGGTGGACAATGCCTGCATACCATCCTGCCGCATCCCACAGACCACAAACGCATGATCGTGGCCATGTCAACCGGCGGCGCTTACCGCACCAATGACGGAGGAACAAGCTGGCAGCCCCGAAATGAAAATATCCGCGCTGAATTTCTGCCGGAAAAATATCCGGAGTTCGGCCAGTGCGTGCATAAGATCGGCCTCAATCGTGCCCAGCCCGAGCGCCTGTATCTCCAGAACCATTGGGGACTCTATCTGGGGGTCTCAACAATCCGGTGGTTTTTCCGCGCGCCGCTGGTGGTGCCACGGTCAGCCAGTTGGTTACCGACTTCGGCCGTACCACGGATCTACTTGCGAGTTCGGAATTTCAGGCCAAAGCAGAAGACAAAAACGCGGCCGCCACCACGGCCGACAT
>DATDGH010000258.1:0-13359 GCA_036522215.1 Candidatus Angelobacter sp.
AAAGAAAAATGGCGCCAGTGCTTCGCGAAGAAACACGCCATTAGCATCCGGCTGGTCGACGAAGTAAGCTTGCCGCACTCTGCCATCGCCCGCGGGGTCATGCTGCTGAGCATATAACAAGGTTTCACCCAAAAGCAGTGCGCGTTGCAGGTCAGCGGCCTGCCCGCGCTCCAGGAAAGCATTGATGACCACTGAATTGTCGTAGACAAATGATGTGCTCAACAGCCCGATTTGATCGCTGAAGCTTTGAATCAGGCGCTGTTGCTGGCCCTGGGCATAGGCATCCATCATGGCATCCAAAAAGTTAAAGGCTTGGCTGAGCCCTTCGGCCAGGATTGCGGTTTTGAAAAGCCGGGAGTCATCGCCCGGTTCTGGTTGCGCATACAGCTTTGGAACCAAACGGAGGCCGGGCAGAGATGTAAGACTGGTCATGGTGAGTGCGCCAACGCTGAGTCTGGCAAGCTGTCGCCGCGATATTTTGTCATTCGTCATGGTGACTCTCCTTATCAATCGGGGCATTGAAATGCCGGTTGCAGAAGTCCTGGTTGAAAACAGCAAAGGAAAGCGGGAGCACCGATTGGTGCGCAGCCATTGTACAAAGCTGAAACGTTATAGTAAACAGTTTCTGTGCAAAACTTTTCTAATCTCATGGGCGTAGCTTCAAAACGGGAAGCGACAATGGAACTGGACCACTAGCAAAGAAACGGAAGACATCACGTCTTGAAGCCGAAATTGCAGCCGGGGCGGCCTAACAATTTTCCTCTAAACTATTGATAAATAAGTAGTTCTAAGTAGTTCTCCGAGTATCGACCGGCGTCGGGGTAGTCAGGTTCTGAGCGGGTAGATTCTCGCCGCAGTCTCTCGCATCCGAGACAGTTTTTCCTTGCAGTCCGATATGGTATGGCTTGCAAATCTTACTGAAACGTTTTAGTATGACCAGGATCGCATTGGACCAAATTGGGACGATGCAAATACTGCCGCAGCAGGTGCGCCGGCGGATCTTCCACATCAGCACAATGTGAGTTGGCTGTTGTTGCCATTCCAGCCTGGACTTTCATTCCTGAGTTTCAATCCTGATTTTCATCGTGAACGAGGGGGTTGCCCATGTCCTCAGGTCGTCAGCAATTGCAGACCAGGTTTGTATCCACCATCACCATCGTTCTTGGCTTCATTTTATTCGTTGGCGTGCAGCTTCAGGCGCAGACCGTTGCAGTGGGCGCGGGGAGCTATACTACCGCGCTGCCGGCGGGAGCGGCCGCGCCTGCGGGCCAGATTTTCAATACCGTTCCGGGACCCAAACCCACGCACAGGTTCTGGGCGGCGAAAAACTGGTATGCAGACAACATTGTCAACGGCAGCGTCACTTTCGGCGGTGGTGGCGGTGGTCCTTTCAATATGTTTCCGCAGCCATTAGGAATGCAGACCACGGCAAGCGGTCTTTTGACCGGTTTCGACGCGACTGTGAACAATGGCGGCACGTTCTTCAATCAGCCATTCGAGGGTGATCTGACTATTGGGGTGGCCGGCCTGAATGCCGCCAGCATCAGCGTAAGCGCCTATACAGACTGGACAGTGGATTTTAATTTTGGTCCTTTAACAACCAGAGTCGGGCGCGGTATGCCGTTTGTGTATGGAACAACGAATGGCAGCAACCCTACCGTGACTTTTGCGGGGCAGCCTACGGTATTCAGCAATAATGGCAACGTTCTTGGCGTCAGCATTGCCAACAACAATTATGGTTTGTTTTGCCCGAGTGGAGGGACATGGAGTGGACTGGGGACTACGGTGCTCACATGCAATCTCCCGAGCGGACGTCACTACTTCTCTCTTGCGCTGCTGCCCAACCAGGCCGCACTTAGTACTTATGCGCAGTTCGCATTTTCTATCCCGGTCAACACGCAAGTCACCTGGAGCTACAACCAGAACACCAGCCAGGTGACAACAACTTATACAGTGACTACGCAGGCCCAGGAAGGAACGCAGACCGGCTTCCTCATAGCCCTCTATCCCCACCAGTACACGGCCTTGCAGGGCAATTCCATCAATACAAATTTCACATATCCTTCCAGCCGCGGAACACTCGAGGTCCTGCAAGGTACTTCTTTTACGATTGTCCAGACCTACCACGGTATTCTTCCCTTCCCGCCAAATACGGGCAATTTCAATAACGCTACCTTGACCTCGTTCATCAATGCAGTGGCAAACGAGTCCAATCATTTTGGAGCCAGCCAGAGTGGTGGCGGCACAAACACCTATGACATTGGAAAGGACCTGGCGCGGGTCGCCCATCTGCTGCCGATCGCCAAGGTTGCTGGAGACACTTCCGCCTTGAACAGTCTGCACAGCAGCCTGCAAAATGAACTACAGAACTGGTTTAACGGCGCTGCCCATAACCAGACCAGCAACGTCTTTTATTACAACGGCAATTGGGGTACGCTTATCGGATATCCGGCCGCTTTCGGCAGTGACATTGCCCTGAACGATCACCATTTTCATTACGGTTATTGGATTCACTCTTCGGCTATTCTGGGACTCTTTAACCCAAGCTGGATCCAGCTGAACAACTGGGGCGGAATGGTCAACCTGCTGGGCCGTGATATTGCCGCTCCCGTACGCAATGACAATCTGTTTCCGTTCATGCGTTACTTCGATGTCTATGGCGGACACTCCTGGGCGTCTGGCCAGGCGCCTTTTGGCGACGGTGAAAATCAGGAATCCAGCTCGGAGGCGGTGAATGCCTGGACGGGTTTGATATTGTTCGCCGTAGAAACTGGTAATGCTCAGCTTCGCGATGCCGCCATCTGGATGTATACCCAGGAAACCAACTCCATCTTCGACTACTGGTTCAATGATGGCCCGGTGGCTACTTTTCCTGCGGGCTTCAGCCGCGTGGAAATTGCCAACGTCTTTGACGGAAAAGGCGACACCGGCACCTTCTTCAGCGGCCAGATTGAGTTGGAACATGGCATCGAGTTTCTACCTTTTCATGGAGGATCGTTTTATCTGGGCCGCGACCCGGCCTATTGTCAAAGAAACATCAATGAAGTTCTCTCGATGGATGCCAACGCTTTTGCCGCGGGAAGCACAAACTGGCCGGATTTGATGGAAGAATACGAGGCTTTTTTCGACCCCAATACCGCGCTGAATCAGTTCAACAACACTTCTTTTGTGTTCGATGGCGAGAGCAAAGCTCACGAATACTATTGGATTGCCAACCTTCAGGCGCTGGGAAGGGTGGATGAGACGGTCACAGCAAACACGCCACTCTATCGAGTTTTCAAGACGGCAAGCGGGGTGCGCACCCACGTCGCATTCAACGCCGGGGCCAGCAGCATCACCGTCAACTTTTCAGATGGCGCTAATCTGACCGTCCCGGCTGGAAGCATGACCAGCGAATTTGGCACGGTGACTCTCAGCGGAGGGGGCACTCCTCCTCCACCGCCTGCAGCTCCGTCCAATTTAAGCGCCACGGCGGTTTCCAGCAGCCAGATCAACCTGAGTTGGCAGGCCAGCCCGACCGCGGGTGTGACTTACAATGTTCATCGCAGCATCACGTCCGGCTTCACTCCATCCTCCACCAACCTTGTGGCCAGCGGCGTAAACGGTACGACCTTCTCCAATACGGGTCTGCAAGCTTCAACAACTTTCTTCTACCTGGTAACTGCGGTCAATTCCAATGGAGAGTCTGCTCCCACCAATCAGGCCAGCGCTACCACTCAGGCTGGCGGCGGAATTCGCGTTGGCAATACATTGTTCATTCTGGCAGGAGCTACGCAGACCAATATCGGTTCCCTCTCGTTCTCAGCGGGCAGCGGCGCTGCAAGCGATGTGATCCCTGCTGACAATGGCACCACATTCGACGGTACACCGCACAATCCGCTGGTTTATCGAATTCAGGGAGTCAGCGGTACTTTCAA
Source organism: Candidatus Angelobacter sp. (assembly GCA_036522215.1). GTDB lineage: Bacteria > Acidobacteriota > Terriglobia > Terriglobales > Acidobacteriaceae > Angelobacter. The sequence goes on from DATDGH010000258.1 coordinate 3,918, forward strand.
CGGTGGGGCTACGCAGTTCAATCTTTTTGTCGATGCCAAGACAGCCGTTGCCAATGGCGTGCAGTTGCAGGTCCTGTACGACTTCAATGGAAGCGGGACATTTGGTCGCATTGAGACCTATCATTACTTTGCTACTGACCCTGTAATTGGATTCGAACGTTATACGCAGTCGGCAGGCTTGGAGAATAGTCCTGGTGCGTTCGCTAACTTGAGCAACGGCACAATTGAAATCCAGGTCTGGAATGCCATTGGCACCAATCCCAGCTTCCTCAACACCAGTGCTACAGCGGCCCAGGGAAACCAATCCGTCATTGTTTTACCTTTCAGCAATGTCACAAGCTCCCACTAGCAGTTTGACTTTGCTGTAAGCTAGGTAGCTCTTGTAAATGACGGCTGCTCACGTATTCGCTGAATTCATTGTCTCTGCCCGTCCGCCGGAGAAGGCGCTGGCCATAGCGCGCAGCGCTTTCCTGGATACGGTCGGAGTCGCACTGGCAGGGGCCGTAGAACCCGGTAGCCGCATTGTGCAGAAGCTGGCAGCTTCCGAAGCTTCCGGCGAGTGCCGAATCTGGGGCACGCCACTCAAGACCAGCGCCACATGGGCGGCACTGGCCAATGGCGCCGCTGCTCATGCGCTGGATTTTGATGACATGTGCTTTGTATCGCTGGCGCATCCGAGCGCGCCACTGGTGACAACTGCACTGGCAATAGGTGAACAGGCAGCGACATCTGGACGCGCCGTGTTGGCAGCCTATGTCCTTGGTTTCGAAATTGAAGCCGTCCTCGGCCGGACGATGAATCCCAGGCACTACCAACAGGGTTGGCACTGCACCTCGACTCTAGGCACGGTGGGAGCTGCGGCGGCTGCCGCCCACCTGCTCAAGCTTGATGCCGAAGCGACCACTCATTGTCTGGCCATTGCCGCGTCTGAGGCTTCCGGCTTGAAAGAAAACTTTGGCACTATGACCAAGCCGTTGCATGCCGGGCTGGGGGCGCGCAATGCGGTGTTCGCGGCGCTGTTAGCGCAACAAGGCTTCACGGCAAACGAGGGCGCACTGGACGGGCCACAGGGGTTTCTGGCAGCGATGGCGAGCGAGAAACCTGATCTGCAAACGCTATCTGAAAATCTGGGAAAGCGTTGGGAGATCCTGGAAACCGGGATCACGGTAAAACTCTATCCTTCCTGCTCGGCCACTCATCCCGCGCTCGATTCAGTCCTGGATTTGCGGCGTGAGCACAATCTGCTGGCCAATCAGATCGAATCAGTGAAAGTTCACGTTGATTCCCTCACTCCTGCGCTGCTGGCTTATGACCGTCCGCAGACCGGGCTGCAAGGAAAATTCAGCATGCCTTTCTGTCTCGCTGCCGCCCTGGTGTACGGCGAAGTTGGACTGGCGACATTTGAGGAATCCTGCATCCGAGAGGCCCGGATTCAGGAACTACTTCCGCGCATAACCATGCAGGCGGATGCTTCCTTGGGAAAAGACGCGCCTGGACTCACTCAGGCTACCGTTAAGATCTGCCTTCGCGACGGCCGGACGCTTCATCGTCGCGCCGACGGAGCGCGTGGCTATCCGGAACACCCTGCCAGTGCGGAAGAGTTGGACAACAAATTCCTCTCTTGTGGCCGGCGAGTTCTTTCTGAGGAGCGCCTGCAGGCGGCACTGGCGCACCTGCGCCGGATGGAAGCTCTTTCTGACGTCCGCCAATTGACAGACTCAATCAGCCTGTAGCGGGCAGGTTGACGAATAGCCTCTCTCGACGTCTTAAACCTCCAGTACATTCGTTTGCTGAAATAAAAATGGAAGGATTCACTCATTCTGCGCAATGGAGAGTAGGACGCCAGGCAGACGTGCCGAGCAAACCTATGGCCCAATCTCCAAGCGATGACCTGGAGTTGCTTCGGCAGCTCTCGCGCGGCAGCGAGAGTGCTTTCGAGACACTGTACGAGCGTTATCAGGGACCGATTTATCGTTTTGCTCTGCATATGAGTGGAAACACCGCCACCGCCGAAGAGATCACGCAGGAAGTCTTTATGGCTGTCATCAGCAAACCGAAGACTTACGATTCCGCAAAGGGCACCGTGGCGGGGTACCTGTTTGGTATAGCGCGCAACCTCATGCGGCACAGGATGCAGCAGTCAGCAAATGATGTTCCTTTTGTCGAAGACAGCATGGAAGAAGATGCCACCGGCCCAACGGAGGACATCGATCTCCTGGAAGAGCTGAGCCAGTCGGAGTCACTGGTGTATCTGCGCAAAGCGGTGCTGTCCTTGCCTGAAGCGTACCGCGAGGTAGTCGTGCTTTGCGAACTGGAAGAGATGAGCTATCCGGAAGCGGCTGCGGTCCTGAAATGTTCGCCAGGTACCATAGCGTCGCGGCTGAACCGAGCCAAAGCTATGTTGAAAACCAAGCTGCGGGGCCAGGGATGTGTGAGATGAATCAACGCGAACAAAGGCTGTCAACGGCGTTGCGGGAACTGGCATCGTGCTCCAAACAAAGCGCATCGCCGGAGCTGGCCGTGACCCTGAAAGACGCCTTTCGCCGTCATCATGCCCGGCGCAGGCGGATGATCAGAGTGCGGATCAGCCTGGTTTGTCTGTGTGTGGCCGGACTGGCTGGATTGTTCTTGCTGAAAAACGCATCCGTGAACAACAGCTCCGGGCGAACAAATGTGGTTCACATGATTCCGCCTCAAGAAGTCCTGCCTCCTCCTGAACTCAGTGTTTCTACAACGAAGCAACAGGCGCCGGGGAAGCGTATTTCCTCAAGCAAAAAATCTTCCATCGACACCGGCGGCTTTTGGGCGTTGCCATCCTATGATCTCATCCCTTCCGGTGATCAGTTGCGGGTAGTTCGCCTGCAAATGCGCGGTGAAGACCTGCGGCTGGTAGGAGCTCCGGTGACCGAAGAGATTGTCCGGCGTCGTGTGACCGCGGACTTTGTGGTGGGCCACGATGGCACACCGTACGCAGTGAAATTAGTGCAGGCCAATTTTTGATTTCCAAGGAGAACAATCATGAAGAAAGGTCTTGTTTTAATTGCGTCGATTCTGTCGCTGGGCGCTGCAGCGTTTGCTCAAACCTCTGGGCCAGATGAGATTGGTCCAATTGTCGTCGCTGGAGCACAAAACCCTTCAGGGGATAAAGATCAAGACTTCGCCTATGTCGAGAGACTGCCATCGTCTGCAGATCCCATGAAACCTGAGGATATGCGCGTTTTCACCGGCATGGCGGAGTCCTTAAGGGTAGTGAAGAACGCTCCCTACACCGCCAGTGCGATCACGGAGACTACTCAAACACTGGGCGATGGAAACCACATCGTGAATACGACAACTGCTTCTGTCGCTCGCGACAGCGAGGGCCGCACCCGTCGCGAAGAAGACGTGGTGAGAATTGGAAGCCTCCAGGGCACTGGCCCCAAAATCGTGACCATCAATGACCCGGTTGCCCACACTGTATACGTGTTCCAGCCCGGGGAGCCAAACGGCACGGGAAAGGTCATATTCAAGTCCGGCGAAGGCATGGGAGTTGGAGTCGGGATGTCGGGTGCAGTAAAACCCAAAGTCAGGACCTTCAGCATGCTGAAGGGCGATGGAACTAACAATGTTCAGTTCGGCACAACGAACGATCGTGGCACCAAAACATGGGTCACCATGTCAGACAAAGGAGAGGAGGCCAATGTGAAACACGAGTCCCTGGGCACACAAACGATTGAAGGTGTCACCGCGGAAGGCACTCGCGATACCCGGACTATTCCCTCAGGCGCGATTGGCAACGAGAAGCCGATCGTGATCACATCCGAAATCTGGACCTCGCCTGATCTGCAAACGGTTGTGCTCAGCAAGCGCAACGATCCCCGTTTTGGCGAGACGGTTTACAAGCTGAGCGGCATCACTCGCAGCGAGCCGGATCCGTCCTTGTTTCAGCCCCCCAGCAACTTGAAAAAGGAACTTGGTGGTCAGACGAAATACTAGGAATTAATCAGTTCTCCATTCTGGATGGCCGAGCTTTCTCCGAGCTCGGCCAATTTTTCCCCGCACTCGGGCATGGTCATTTCAAGATGTGCCCGGTGTGGGCGTTGTTGTTATCTGTGCTTTTTGGCAATCTGACTCAGCAGCTTGCGGGAACGCGCGCGCATTGCAGCCGTGCCGGTGCTCAGCGCTGCTGTCAACAGCTCCTCGACCTGAGGCCGCAACTCCGAATGAAGAAGAGAAAGATCGAACAGTCCCTGAAGAGCAAAGGTCTTTACAATGGAGCTCTTATCTTCCAGGTATTCAATCAGGATTCGGATTACCTGCCGCCGCTCTGAAGAACTGAGTTGCAATCGCGGCAACATGGCTGCCAAATGCCACCGCAGCTCCTGCTGACACGTTTCCTTCGCCAATCCCAGCAATTCTTTTTTGAATCGCTGGAGCACGTCGGCTTGTTTTCTCGTGAATTTCTCGAGCGCATCAGCCGCGCGCATGGCCAGAACAGCATCAGCGCTCCACATCTCGCAAACCAACTCCGGCAGCAAGTCAGGGCGGCCTTCCAGCAGCGTCACCAGCTTGTTTGCTCTTCCGATGGAGCGGCGGTCACCTCCAATCAGAAAGCTACGGATTGCGACCGATTTCATATGCGGATGTAACCATATAATGCTACAGTTCGTGCAGGTCTCAGCGGAGGAAATGTGCATCCTCATTCGCCAGCGCCACTGAAAATCATCTTTTTTCTATTGCTCGCCAGCGGTCTGATAGCGGCCATCCAGCAGGAAAAAAAACAGGAACCCAAGCCGGAGGAAAAGCCTGCTGCTACTCCGCCGCTTTCGGCTTCCGCCCGCCTTGCTGCCGCCAAGACAGCGATTCTGAGGAAGACCGGAAACGGCGACAACGCCGCCTATGACGTAGTCAGCTTAACCATAGAGGGTTGGGGACGGTTTGTGCTTGTCAATTCGCCGGATAAGGCCGACATCATCATCGAGGTCTTCTCCGAGTCTGAGAGTGAAGGCGGCATTACTGCTTCAGCGGGTAGCGACGGCAGAAGAGGACGAGAGGGAAAGATCCGGCAATCTAGTGTGTCCCAGATCAAGCTCACCGTCTATGATTCCAAAACCAGAGTTCCTCTCTGGATAGGCTTGGAGCGTCCCAAGTCTGCGATGAAGAAGACTGACCGGGAAAACAACGAGGTAGAAGCCACAGAGCGGCTGATGCAGAAATTTCACGATGCGGTGGAGCCGCCGGCCAAATAGCAATTGGCAACTGGCTTGGTTTGTCTTGGTCGTTGGTTTTGCTAAATACTAACTACTAAGTACTTCTTTCAGCATGGACGAAATCCCCAAGATCGAACTGGTTCGCGATATTGACGACCGCGATGTCAAGCTAACCGATTCAATGGCCACTGCGCGCCTGGACCGGTGGCTGGCAACACTGGTGGAGCGCGGCGGCAGCGACCTGCTGCTGGTACATGGAGCTCAGCTCTCAATGCGGATTAAAGGTGAACTCGTCGCTCTGGACAACCGTCTCCTGCGCGGACAGGAGATTGAGTCAGCGGTGCTGCCGGCACTCACCGCGAATGGCTTAAAGCTGTATCGCGAAATACAGATTGCGGACTCTTCCTACCGCATACCCAGTCTGGGACGTTTCCGCATCAACCTGCACCGTGAACGTGGACATGCTGCGGCAGCGATTCGTGCCCTGCCAACCTCCGTTCCACTTCTCCGCGATCTGCGCCTCCCCGCTGCGATGGAGGCCCTTACGCGCCTGCCGCGGGGCCTGGTGCTGATTGGTGGTCCGGCAGGTTCGGGCAAGACCACTACGCTCTCCGCACTGGTCCATGAGATTAACCGGCGCGAGGCACGCCACATCCTGACCATCGAGGACCCTATTGAATACGAACACCAGAACATTCGCAGCCTGGTGGAGCAAGTCGAGATCGGGGGGGATGCGCCTGATTTTCCTACAGCCCTGCGCGCTGCTCTCCGTCAGGCCCCGGACGTTCTGGTAGTGGGAGAGATGCGTGACCCCGAAACCATGCGCATCGCGGTAAGCGCGGCCGAGACGGGACATCTGGTTTTTTCCACACTACACACCACGGATGTAGCCTCAACCATCTCCCGTATCTGCGATTCTTTTCCCTTGGAGCGGCAAAACACGATCCGGCAGGAGTTGGCCATGGCGCTGGTCGCGGTGGAGACGCAGATACTGTTGCCGAGCAAGAACGGTGGACGCGTTCCCGCCGCCGAGTTGCTTATGGTCGGCTACGGCGCCAAGCAGCACATCCGCCGCAACGCGCTTCAGCACATGCATCAGGAAATCACCATCACCAAGAAATCCGGGTCGTTCAGCCTGGAAGAATCCCTCGCGGAACTGGTGGCACAGGGACATATCGATCGCGAAGATGCGTTGCTTCACGCCCTCCACCCAGATGACCTTGAGGTGCTCTTGCGGCCTCAGCGCTCCCGCTAGTCATTTCTCGCGGCGCATCCTGCCGGAATTCAACCAAGGTCAGATCGACAGCTATGCATTTCTTCTGGCGCAACCCGCGGATTAATGATCTTCACCCTTAGATGATTGCAAGGCACGGTTGACGCCGCCAAAGGCAGCTGCGGATTTTTTTTCCTCTCCACTTGACAATCTAGAGTAAGGGCGTATGATTCATCTTGATTATCTAGAGGAGAGCTTGATGGCGGATAAAACTACCGACCTGGTGCAAGGAACCCTCGACATGCTCATCCTGAAGACCCTGGCCCTGGAGCCCATGCACGGTTACGGTATTGCCCTGCGCATTGAGCAGATCAGCAAAGGCGTCTTTCAGGTGAATCCCGGTTCCCTCTTTCCTGCCTTCCGGCGTCTGGAGCGCTCAGGATGGATCAAGAGCGAATGGCGCGCCACCGAAAACAATCGCCGTGCCAGGTACTACATTCTCACTGAAGCCGGGCGCGGAAAGCTAAAGACCGAAACCCGCGAGTGGGGACGGCAAATCGCCGCTATCACCAGGATCCTTGAGGCCTGAAAGGAGCGACCATGACTTTACTACGAAAAATCGCTCACGGGCTGCGCGCCTTATTCCACAAAGAACGGCTGCAACGGGAACTGGATGAAGAACTGCAGGGGTTTATCGAAGCAGCGGCTGAGGAGAAGATACGCTCTGGAATGACTCGCACAGAAGCCCTGCGGGCCGCCCGCATCGAAATGGGCAGTACCGCTGCCGTCAAGGATCAGGTCCATGATTCCGGATGGGAATCTTTGCTCGGAGGCATTTGGCAAGATCTGCGCTATGGAACACGTACGCTGCGCAAGGCCTCCGGCTTCACCACACTGGCCGTGCTCACCATCGCGCTTGGCATTGGTGCCACCACAATCATGTTTGCAGTGGTCGACGCAGTGCTCATCCGTCCATTGCCTTACAAGAACCCTGCTCAGCTGGTGTTTCTTAGTGAGGCATATCAGCGAAGGCCGGGAATGTCACTCTCCGTACCCAACTTTCGCGACTGGCAAACCCAAAACACGGTCTTCTCCAGTATCGCTGCCAGGCAACCCAGCGCTTTTACCCTCACCGGAAGCAGCTTGCCGGAACAACTGGAGGGCCGCTACGTTACCCATGAATGGTTTGGTACTCTGGGCATCCTGCCACTGATCGGGCGCGACTTTCTACCGCAGGATGATCGCGCATCGGCAGTTCCGGTTGTCATCCTTGGCTACAGTCTCTGGCAGCGTCGCTTCGGTTCCGACCCCAACATCGTCGGCACAACCATCACTCTGAACCAGCGCAATTTTGCTGTGATCGGGGTCGCTCCTCGCGGAGCTTACTATAGTACGTCCCAACCGGAACTGTATGTCCCCTTTGGGCTGCAGGAAAATGAAGCGTGGACACAGCAAAGAGACGGGCACGCCGGAATTTACGCAATTGCGCGTCTGAAACCGGGAGTAAGCCTGGAGCGTGCCCGGCAGGACATGGATCTGATTGCGGAACGCTTGCAGCAGCAGTTTCCGCAAACGAATCACGAGGCCTGGGTGAGCGTCCGGCCCCTGCATGACACAGTGGTCGGCGAAGCCCGCTTGGGCCTGCTGGTCCTGCTTTCCGGCGTAGCTCTGCTGCTGCTTATCGCCTGTGGCAACGTGGCTAACCTGCTGCTGGCGCGGGCTTCCACACGAACCACCGAACTGGGAATTCGCATGGCTCTCGGCGCATCACGAGTTCGCGTGGTCCGCCAGTTGCTCACAGAAAGCCTTCTGCTGGCCGGAACTGGCGGTGTTCTTGGGGTTCTGCTGGCCCGGGCTGGAGCAACGTTCGTTGTCCATGCAGTCTCTGACTCGCTGCCCCGAGCCGACGAAATCACGGTGGATGGCCGAGTCCTGGCTTTTTCGTTCTTGATTGTGATCTTCACCGGTATTTTGTTCGGTCTGGCGCCCGCTCTGCATGCCTCAGCCACCCAGGTCGGGAGGACACTGAAGGAATCCGTCCGCACCTCTACAGGCTCTGGACCAATGCGGCTACGCAGCTTACTCATTGTTGGAGAGTTGGCCCTTTCCCTGGGTCTGCTGGTGAGCGCAGGGCTACTGGTCCGGAGCTTTCTGCGGGTGATCGAGATTGAACCGGGTTTCAATTCGCAGAATGTGCTGACTGCAACTCTGGTCATGCAAGCGAAGTATGGTGAGGAGCAGAAAGCGGAAAACTTCTTCGCCGAGATCATGCGAAACATTCGCGCGATTCCTGGCGTTACCTCGGCTTCAGCCATCACCCCCTTGCCTATGACCGGCAATGAATGGGACACGAGCTTCCTCATCGACGGGCAAAAGCTTTCTCTGGAAGCCCCGCCGCAAGATACAGAAATCGGCTATTTCGGTCCAGATTACCTCAAAGCTCTGCAGATTCCGCTCATCAGCGGACGGGGGTTCACTGAGGCTGATAACGAGCAGTCTCTTCAGGTCGCGATCGTGAACAATGAGTTTGCCAGACGTTACTGGCCCGGCCAGAATCCGATTGGCAAACAAATCAGGCTCTTGAGAAGCGAAGACGCATTACCTTCACCACCAGCAAAGCATTCCTCCTGGCGGACCGTGGTAGGAATAACCGGCGATGTAAAACAATATGGCCTCGACCAAAAAACTGTTCCCACGGCATACATGCCGTTGGCGCAGCCGAATGACGGTACTGTGCTTCGGCGCGACTTGGCGATTCGCGTTGCCTCGAACCCCTTGTCCATCGCCCTGGAAGTAAGCCACGCCGTAGCTATGGCCGACCGCGATCAGGCCATCTCTGCCGTGCAAACCATGGACCAGTATGTGAGCGAATCACTGGCGCCGCGCGAACTGTACATGGCAGTTCTGGGTGGTTTTGCGGCATCGGCATTGGTCTTGGCCGCGATCGGTCTTTATGGCGTCGTTTCCTATTGGGTTGCACAGCGGCGGCGTGAAATCGGTATCCGCATGGCGCTGGGCGCACAACGAACGCAGATAGTGC
>DATDGH010000259.1:0-5129 GCA_036522215.1 Candidatus Angelobacter sp.
ACTTCCGGTGTGGTGGCTGTTTCGATAGTCATAGATTCCTGCTGGATTTATCAAGTGTTCCTGGCAAGAGCAGCTCTAAGAGTCTACCAAATGCCGACTCAGGGTTGTGCCGGACCTGCCAGAGACGAACTCGCATTTCTCGAAAAAAAGCAATTGCGGAGAAGACAAAAGCAGAAGAAGTCCCTACCGTGTGCCCATTCCCATAGGTATAGATTTGCGCAAGATACCCCCGGTCACCCTGAGTTAGAAATCCCATTGGACAGGAGCGTAGTTATGAAGATTTTTATCGCTGTGAGCATGAGCATCTTACTCGGAATCACGACGTTCTTTTGCTGCGGTTGCAAGCGGAAGCACACAATACTGGCCGGCACTGATTATCTGAAAACCCTGCCTGACAGCTCTTTCGAGTTGCCTTTGCCTGGAGGCACAAAGATACCGGTTACTTTTGTTGGAAACCCGCAGTCCGGCAATGCCTACGATACGGCAATCACGCGGCTGGATGATGTGAGTATTCAACCGGGAGGATCAGGGAAGACTCGGCTGCAGGTGACTGAATTATCTCTGAAGAGTGATAAGCCCGTGGCCATCAAGGGCCAGCAATACAACGTCTCGGTCACCCTGGATCCTAATAAACCTAGCATGGGAGCTATGACCCTGACTGAAGATGCAAATGCTAAAGGTTCTGGTACCTTCACTTCCAGCTTCGACCAGATTAATTTCGTGGTAGCCTTTGAACCGATTGAAAAGGGTGAAAAGCTGCCAGAAGTTCACCTGAGCAGTTCGCTGGTAAACGACGGAACGGAGGCTCCGGCCAGCAAATGGGTCTCTAACGCAAAGCAAGCCAATCCTCCCTGTACCATGGTCACCCCCAAGCCCAGGGACGCCCGTGATACCAATCAACATAGCGGTAAGAGTCCGGATGATTTTGACATCTTCCCAAATGGGCAGATCAACGAGAACCACAACCATACCAGCCGCTGGCATCGAGCTGCATGTATTTGACGCCTAGGCATCCAGGATTGCACGCACCACCTGGAGTGTCTTCATACAGGCATCCCGGCTGACGTCCAGATGAGTGACGAAGCGCATCTGCTCCGGGCCAACGGTATTTGCCAGCACGTTGCGCATTGCCAGCTTGTGATTGAAATCGTCGGCGTTCATGCCCGTTGCGCTGATGTCAAACACCAGGATATTGGTCGGGACTTTGTTCGGATCAATCTTGATTCCTTTGACCTGCGCCAGGCCCGCCGCCAGCAGGCGGGCATTCTCATGATCTTCTTTCAATCGTGCCGGCATTTTTTCCAGGGCAATCAGACACGCTGCTGCAAGGATTCCCGACTGCCGCATGCCTCCGCCCATGGCCTTACGAAATGCCCTGGCTTTCTCGATAAAAGACTTGCTTCCCGCCAGCATCGAACCCACGGGCGCGGCCAGGCCTTTCGACAAGCAAAACATCACTGAATCAAATTTCCGGCTGATCTCCGCGACCGGCTTGCCGATGGCTACTGAGGCATTGAAGATCCGCGCGCCGTCAAGGTGTACCGGCAGTCCCACTTCATGGGCCCGGTCACAGATTTCGTCAGCGACATCCTGAGGGAAGATAGTGCCACCGGCCAGATTCAGCGTGTTTTCCAGAACAATCAGGCCGGTCTGCGAGCGATAGTAGATCTTGGGAGCAATTTTTCTTTTGATCTGTGCCCAGGTCAGAACTCCGTCTTCACCGTAAATAGTCCGCGGCATGCATCCGGAAAAAGCGGACACCGTGGCTGATTCCAGATTGATGATGTGGGCGCGCTCTTCACAAATAATTTCCTGGCCATGATGCGTGTGCACCTTGATGGCGATCTGGTTCCCCATGGTTCCGGTGGGCACAAAGAGCGCCGCTGGACGCTCAAAAATATCCGCCGTTCGCTGTTCCAACCGATTGACGGTTGGGTCCTCGCCGTAAACGTCGTCGCCAACTTCAGCTTCGGCCATGGCCCGCCGCATTTCCGGCGTCGGTTTAGTCACCGTATCACTGCGCAAATCAATCATTGCGGCAGGCTTCGGCACTTCCATCGTGGAGCGCTCGGGTTTTATCGATTCTGTCACCATAGGATTCTGAATTCCACTAAAGATTCACTATTTCTTCCTTCTTGATGAATCGTTGAAACACTTCATTGGAGAGCAAGCGGCCGCGCGACGTCAATCGAACTGTGCCATCGGTCCTGGACAACAGTCCATCAGATACAAGTTCCTCGATGATTGGCAAGTACTCTGGCACTTGCTTGTCGAACTGAATGAACAACTGGTCCAGCTTCACACCTCGATTCAGGCGCAGGCCGAGAAAAAAGTCTTCCTCCAGAGCATCCTCATAAGTAACGGCAACAGCCGTGACCTGCGGCGAAACAAAGAAATCCTCGAAAGAGTCCGTGGTCGCCAAGCGAACACTCTCTACCCCATGAGCCTTCAACACATCCCCCGCCGGCAGCATGGAATGGGCATCCACGCCAAACCCAAGATACGGCAGGCGCGTCCAGTATTTCACATTGTGCCGCGACTCCAATCCGGGACGAGAAAAATTTGAAATCTCATACTGCGGGATTCCGCTCTCCTGCAGTTGCGAACAGGCAGCTTCATAGAATTCAGCCGTGCGATCATCGTCGGGTACAAAATGAGCGTGATACCTGGTTCCTCCACCAATCAATTCGCGGCCCAGGCGCGAGTCTTCATCCACCTCCAGCATGTACACGCTCAAGTGGGGCACCGCTGTCTTCTGCGCTTGCTCGAGCGAATACGCCCAACTCTCCGCGGTTTGGTGGGGCAGTCCCGCAATCAGATCAACGTTGATATTTGTGATCCCAACCGCCCGCAGACGCCCTATGTCGCCCAAAATTGTCTCGCTCGTGTGCAGGCGCGCTACCGAAGCCGCCTCTTTATCCACAAACGACTGAACTCCCAGGCTCACCCGATTCACTCCGCACGAAACTAGTGTTTCAAGAATGGGTTGAGTTAAAGTACCGGGGGCGCATTCCACTGTGACCTCGGCGCCGGCAGCGATAATGAACTGGTTTGCAATTACGTCAAACAATCTTGTCAATTCAGCAGGAGGGAGCAGGCTGGGTGTCCCTCCGCCGAGGTAGATGGAATCAACCGAATCGGGGACCAGCGCCCCATGATTCTGGGCATTCGCACGACTGGCAGCAATATCCGCGCAAAGCCGCTCCACGTAGCGTCCCATCTGGGTGGCGGAGAACACGCCTGAGGCAAAGTTGCAATATGTACACTTGGAGCGGCAAAACGGTATAGAAATGTAAATTCCCTGTGACATTGAATATTCGTCGCCTCAGAAGGCGTAAAACCTGCATCAATTATAGAATCCTCCTATGCTCAAACGCGCGGTGATCACCGGGATGGGAGTTGTCAGCCCTAACGGAATTGGCAAAACTGCCTTTTGCAACGCTATCCTTGCCGGCCAGAGTGGCGTAAAACCGATAACCCGTTTTGATACCTCTGAGCTTCCTGTCAAAATCGCCGGTGAAGTTCAGGGCTTCAATGAACTGGATTGGATGGAAGCGCGTGAGCGCAAGCATGTCTCTCGTGTGGTGCCGTTGGCCCTGGCGGCCTCCACTGAGGCCCTCAAGGACGCCGGAATTGATCCCTCGAAACTATCTCTGAATGAGCAACGCGAGATTGGCGTGGTTCTTGGCACCGGCGGCGGCGCGCAGGATTTCACCGAGCGTCAGTACGATCTTTACTACACTGGCAAGATCAAGCAGGTAAGCCTGTTCACCGTTCCCAGCGGCACCCCGGGCACAATCTCCAGTGAAATCAATATGCGCTTTGGCCTTCGCGGAATGAGCCACGTAATCACCACAGGCTGCACCTCATCCACTGATGCGTTCGGCCATGCGCTTCGCCAGGTACAACTCGGTATACAGCCTGTGATGCTGGTAGGCGGCGTGGATTCGCCGCTCGCCTGGGGCATCATGAAGGGTTTTACCCTGATGAAGATCATGACAGAATCGTGGAACCATGCACCGGAGCGCGCCTCTCGCCCGTTCAGTAAAGATCGCGACGGGTTTGTAGTGGCTGAGGGCGCATGGCTATTCGTGGTAGAAGAGTACGAGCACGCCCGCAGTCGTGGCGCCCGTATTTATGCTGAAATCAGCGGCTACGGCTCAACCTGCGAGGCCTTTCATCGCGTCCGGCTCCAGGAGTGCGGTGAAGAGCCTGCACGCGCCATTCAGCTCGCCATGCGTGAGGCTGGAATCTCAGCCACGGACATTCATTACGTGAACCTGCATGGCACTTCGACTCAACTCAATGATCGCATTGAGACCCGCGCTCTTAAGCTGGCGCTCGGCGAACATGCCTACAAGGTTCCCATGTCCTCCTTGAAGTCACAAATCGGACACCCGCAAGGCGCATGCGGCGCTGCCGGGGTGGCTGCCACCTTGATTGCCATGAAACACAATCAGCTTTCCCCGACGATCAACGTGGAAGCCGAGGACCCGGATTGCGACCTGGACTACGTGCCCACATCCGGCCGCAAAGTGGAAATTGAGCACGCCATTTGCAATTGCATCGCCTTTGGATCAAAGAATTCGGCGCTGGCGCTGAGACGGGTCTAGGTTCACCATGAGCTCAAGGATGCTGGATTTCAGGTTGATATCCTGAGCTCATTTTCATACTATTTAGTTTGTGAACAAACAGATAATCAGCGCCTCACCGGAAATTATGGGTGGTACCCCTGTTTTCGCTGGTACGCGGGTACCTGTACAGACCTTTTTTGAATACATCAATGCAGGCGAATCAATTGACAGCTTCCTCGAAGGGTTTCCTACCGTGAAGCGGGAACAGGTGCTGGCTCTGCTTGATGAGGCAGAACAGCGAATCCTTGCGACCATCCAGTGAAGATCCTGCTGGATGAATGCGTTGACCAACGGTTCCGCAAAGATCTCCCAGGGCATAATGTCTCCACCGTTCGGGAAATGGGCTGGGCTGGCAAGAAAAACGGCGAGTTGCTAACTCTGGCCATGCAATCCTTTCAAGTCTTCATCACAGTCGACCGTAATCTCTATTTCCAGCAAAACTTTGCCAAGTTCAATATTGCCGTTCTTATTCTGACGGCGAGGTCGAATCACGTT
>DATDGH010000260.1:0-2689 GCA_036522215.1 Candidatus Angelobacter sp.
GTTTCACTTCAATTCCCTGGCCGGATATCTGAATCTCGTGCTTCCATTTTCTCTGGCGTGCATGGTTTTGGCCAAAGAGCGCTGGTTCCGGTATGTCGCTTTCACGGCTCATACTCTGGCGTGTGCAGCTCTTTATTTCACCGGCAGCCGTGGTGGCCTGATCGCGTACGCAGGCATGGTGTTGGTGAGCATCTGGTTCTTCAAGCCCAGAATCACCGCGTTGTCTCGAGTGCTGCTTGCGGGCATTTTATCTCTTGCCATTGTTTTGTCTTTGCAACCGCAATCCGCGGCCGGCGGACGCTTGCAGGAAGTGGACGACTTCACCTCCACCTCTCGTCTTGCTCTCTGGGGCACTGCAGGCGTCATGTTTTTGCAGCATCCCGTCCTTGGCGTCGGCTACGGCAACTATCGTTCGCTCTATAACGACTATCTGCCCGGCGTCACGCCAAATCAACTGGACGCTCACAATATCTATCTGCAATTTCTGGCCGAAACCGGAATCATTGGATTTGTTGCTTTCTTTGTCCTGGTGGCATCTTTGGTAAGGGTTGCGATAAAGCTGGCGAAAAACACTGATCCCGTTTATCGCATGGTAGGAATTGGAGTGGGCGGCGCTCTGGCGGCTAGTCTGATACACGGGATGGTGGACTACCTGTTCAACGTCAGCCCGCAGTTTGGCGGGCTGTTCTGGCTGATTCTGGCTCTTGGTCTAGTTGCGTATGAACAGGCTGGTAA
The DNA here is from genome assembly GCA_036522215.1 of Candidatus Angelobacter sp. Classification (GTDB taxonomy): domain Bacteria; phylum Acidobacteriota; class Terriglobia; order Terriglobales; family Acidobacteriaceae; genus Angelobacter. The sequence goes on from DATDGH010000260.1 coordinate 736, forward strand.
GAGGGAGACTGTGACTTAGCTTGCCTCGACCAGAAACTACAAAGCCCATTTGCGGCTATAGCTGATTATGACCTCTCTACGCAAATTACAAAACGACTGGGAAAATCTCGCCCAGATTGATCCCCTGGGGTCGATCTGTACTGACCCAAGAAAAGATGGCCGCAAATGGGTCCCGGAAGAATTCTTCCAGACCGGCGAACGAGAGATTCAGACAGTTCTTAATCATGTGCAGTCGCTGGGCCTGTCCCCAGATCGAAAATCACCTGCACTCGACTTCGGCTGTGGAGTGGGACGCTTGACCGCACCATTGTCCCGGTATTTCGCTGAATGCTGGGGAGTGGATATCGCTCCTACTATGATTGAGTTGGCGAAGGAATTTCACAAGAACAATTGCCGGTGCAAGTTTCTCTTGAATCAGGCAGATCATCTGCCGAGCTTTTCTGACGGCAATTTTGGATTCATTTACTCCAGCATCGCCTTGCAACACATGAAGGAAACATATGTTCGCAGTTATCTTGGTGAGTTGGTGCGGGTGCTCAAGCCCGGCGGAGTCCTTGTCTTTCAGGTAGCGGACCGGAATTCGCTCACACGCAGAATCAGGAATCTTGTTGGAGTGCGCCGGAGGATGAAACGCCTGCTCGGCCGAAGGGTTCCTCCAGCGCTTCTCATGGAGATGCACTGCATTGCAGAAAACAAAATTAGAGAACTGTTGTCCACTCAAAACGTGCAGATTGTAGACGTGAGGCTCACAAATTCCACTGCGCCCGATTTCAATGGAAACTTGCAATTCCTGCACGAACCGCCAGAACACGGGCTGGTCAGCAAACAATATTGCGTAGTCAAGAATCACAAGGACGGCCATGCGGGTTGGCTTTGATGCGCGCTGGTACAACGATTCCGGGGTCGGCACATATGTCGCCGAACTGCTCAAGGCATTGACTTCAATTCCGCCTGGCAGCGGAGCAACGACAGAGAGACAGCAGTTGGAGCTGGTGGTTTATGAAGATCCCGCCAATCCAGTGCCGGGTCTTGAAAATAAAGTTGAACGGATTCCGCTCGCGGCGCCTAAGTATTCATTTCGTAGTCAGACGGCGCTGAATCGACGTTGTGCCTTGGATCGCCTGGACGTCTTCCATAGTCCCTTTTATCCCATTCCGCTAAGGATGTCGTGCCCGGTAGTTGTGACCATTCACGACCTCATTCCGTTCCTGTTTCCCATCAACACCTGGGCCAAGCAATTCATGGTCAAATCCGGATACAGAATCGCGGCAAGAAGATGCAGCAGGATCATCGCGGTTTCGCAACACACGGCCAATGACATCACAAGAATCCTGCGGGCCCGGCCCGAAAAGATTGCGGTGGTTCACAATGCCGTTGCATCGGAAGCCTTTCATCCGAATGGAAGCTCAGGTGAGTCGGCCCACCTGGCTGACCGCTATGGCATTCATCCTCCCTATGCAGTGGTGGGCAGCACGCGAAATTGGCGCACCAAGAACCTGGGTAGCGCCCTTCGCGCTTTGGCTCTGGCTCAGGGATACTCCGGCATGAGTTTTCAAACAGTAGTCTGCGGCTCGCCGGATGGATTTCAGGCGGTGGGTGGCCCCGATGCATGGAAGCAACTGAATCTGGTGCAGACAGGTCATCTTCCCGCGGCGGAGCTGGGCCGAATGTTCCGCCATGCTCATTTGTCGGTCATGGCGCCGCTATACGAAGGATTCGGTCTGGCCATTCTGGAAGCCATGGCTTGCGGGTGTGCGGTCATCACCTCGAATGGAGGTTCGCTGCCCGAGGTCGTAGGCGCAGCCGCGCAGAAATTCGATCCGTTTGACGTGACCGGCATGGCGAGGGCCGCCACCACGTTGCTGTCCAACCCTGCTGAACTCAAAGTGTGGCAGGAGAGGGCGGTCCAGCGCGCCGCTGATTTTTCCTGGACGAAAGCCGCGCGCGAGACGGT
>DATDGH010000261.1:0-11137 GCA_036522215.1 Candidatus Angelobacter sp.
TGGGCGTGCGTCTAGAGGGAGTAAAGAACCTCAAGTCAGCACAGGGAGCGATCGTAGAGTTAAAAACCGGCGCATGGTATCAGAAGAGAATTTATCAAGGTGTGCCACTGCTGTTTGGAATCCGCTCCTATCGTGAGGCTGACACGCTGCGCATCACCTGGCCGAACGGGTTAGTCCAGAATGAGATCAAGGAACAGGGAGGAAAGGAGCTCTCGTACAAAGAAAAGCCACGGCTCTCCGGGTCTTGCCCCATGATCTTTGCCTGGAACGGCTCCAACTTCCAATTCATCACAGATGTGTTGGGAGTTGCTCCCCTGGGCGCGAGTAATGGCGACGATCAATATTTTCCTGTGAATCACCAGGAATACATTCGGATACCATCCAACATTCTTCACGCCCGGAACGGGGAATATGAGATCAGGATCACTGAAGAGTTGCGCGAAGTCAGCTATCTCGACAAGATACGGCTTGTCGCCGTGGACCATAGAATCGGTGAGGAAGTCTTTACCGACGACAAATTCAAAGCACCGCCATTTCCTGAGTTCCGGCTTTATAGTGTGAAACATAAGACTCGCCCACTGACTGCAAGGGACCAGAACGGTTCTGACCTTCTGCCCAGAGTTATAAAGAATGACGGACGATATGCGGAAGGATTTCATTGCGGGAGTTCCGGCGTAGCTGCCGTGCATGACGTCGTACTGGACTTTGGCAAAGCAGCGCCGGATGGCCGCGCCGTCCTGTTCTTAAATGGCTGGGTAGACTGGGCTGATGCAAGCACATTCGTAGCCGCTTCTCAGGAAACCCGTAGCGGACTCATCTTTCCTTACCTGCAGGTCAAGGACGCTGCGGGAAACTGGCAGACAGTAATCCCGGACATGGGCCTTCCCTCAGGCAAACCCAAGACCATGGCTGTTGATCTCAGCGGTAAATTTCTGTCGAAATCAAGAGAGATCAAAATTACCACGAATCTCTGCGTCTATTGGGATGAAATATTTCTAAGCGAAAACACAGAGAAGCCAAGCGTTCGAACCACAACCATGGCAGCGGACTCCGCTGATCTCCACTACCGCGGATTCTCGGTGATGACTCATCCTGCGGAGAAAGGCCAGCCGGATGAGTTTGAGTACAGCAAATGGTCTGCCACCACCATGTGGAACCCCACTTCCGGGCTCTATACGCGCTATGGAGACGTCCGCAGGCTGTTGAAGTACGCGGACGATGAAATGGTGGTCATGGGTTCCGGAGATGAGTTGCGTCTTCTTTTCAATCCCGAGCACCTGCCGCCGTTGCCGCCAGGATGGGAACGCAGCTTCCTCTTGCTGGTGGATGGCTGGGCAAAGGATTCGGACTCTAATACGGCTTACGGGAAATCAGTCCAGCCGCTGCCCTTTCATGGAATGATCAGTTATCCATATCCCTCATCTCAGCACTTCCCCGCGGATTTCCGGCACGCTCATTATCAAAAAATGTTTAACACCCGGCCGGCGATGCCCGACATCAACCCACTTCGATCTGCCGAATAAGCTGTGGCGCGACTTTAACGACAAATTTACCTTGTATTCATCAAAGCCCTATTGGCAATAGTTAGAGTTTGATGGTTATATCCGCGACATATATGCAGCAGTTTGCACATATTTACTTCCCAAAACAGGAAGGCGATTGTCTTTTTTAATGCGAGGCAACTTATATAATGCCTACCTCTGTTTTAGGACTGCAGCAAACGCAAATTTCTGAATTCATGTTGTCTTGTATCTTGAACTGCATCGTAATTCCAGCTATCCGCGTCAGTGTATTTACCGTTCACAGCAAACCGGCAGGAGGGTCGTCGGAGTATCGCTACATTCGAACCTGGAGCAGATAACGATGGAAACTGAGAACATCAAAGCCACAATCAAGCAATCGATCAGCCGAGTGACGGGCATTTCGGCCGATACAATCTCCGACTCGGCGTCCTATGAGGATGACCTGGGCCTGGACTCACTTTCGATTCTGGAAATAGCCGTTGATGTGGAAAGCCACTTCAAATTTCACGCGTCTGATGAGGAGTTGACCTCGATCCGAACCGTGGAAGACACCGTGGAGCTGGTCAGGAAGCGGTTATGCGCCCAGGTAGCCTAAAAGCAACGCCGGCAGTTGTAGTAACCGGGATAGGAATGGTTACCTCTGTGGGCATAGGACGGGAGCAGTTCTGGAGCTCCTTGATGGCCGGTCGCTCCGGTTTTGGACGGGTGCGAAGCTTTGACACGAGTTCTTTCGACGTACATCTGGGGGCGGAGGTAACGGATTTTAATCCTCATGACTACGTAGTGGAACTCGCTGATCAGACTATCGGGCGTTCATCCCAGTTAGCCATTGCTGCAGCGCGTCTTGCGATATCCGATGCGTTGCTGGATTTAACGGCCATAGATCGCAACCGCGCCGGGGTTTGCGTGGGCACCACATCCGGGGAACCACATTTCATTGAAAGATTCGATGATCACTACGTCGCGGGCAACCTGGATCACGTGGGTCGAGAGTTCATCACGCGCTATCCATGTCATGTAGTTCCCGGGCATGTAGCTATGGAGCTAGGTCTGGCCGGCGAAGCCATGATGATTCCAACCGCCTGCGCCGCCGGTAACTACGCCATCGCTCATGCTTCCGACCTCTTGCGTGCCGGCCGGGTCGATGTGATGCTGGCGGGCGGTTCCGATTCCTTCTCTCGCATCACTTACACGGGCTTTGCGCGGCTGGGAGCGATTGCTCCCGAGGTGTGCCAGCCCTTTGATCGTAACCGCAAGGGCATGGTTCCGGGCGAGGGCGCCGCGATGCTTCTTTTGGAACGTAAAGAGAGCGCACTGGCCCGAGGCGCACGCATCTATTGCGAGATCGCCGGCTACGGCTTGTCCTGCGATGCCCATCACATGACGGCTGCGCACCCTGCGGGAGAGGGGGCCGCCCGCGCCATGAATATGGCACTCCAGAGCAGCGAACTTTCACCATCGGATGTTGATTACATCAGCGCGCATGGTACCGGCACTCCAACCAATGACCGTTTGGAAACGGTTGCCGTCAAAAAGACTTTCGGCAAGCTGGCATACGAGATACCGATCAGCTCGATCAAATCCATGCTCGGACACACTATGGGAGCAGCCTCCGCAATAGAGGCGGCGGCTTGCGCCCTGGTTATTACCCACGGACAGATTCCACCCACCATGCATTGGCAGAATCAGGACCCGGAATGCGACCTCGACTATGTGCCCAATGTTGCGCGTGAGCGTCACGTCAAGGTAGCCATGAACAATGCCTATGCGTTTGGCGGCAACAATTCATCACTGATTCTTTCTGCGTGTGCAGCATAAGCTTTGAACTTCGTTAAAAAATGGGCAAAAGAGTTGCCATCACGGGAACTGGACTCATTTCATCATTAGGGGACTCCCCTGCCCTCCTACACTACGCGCTCTGCAAGGGGCACACAGGTCTTCATCCCGTTGACGACGGCAGTTTCGAACACCGCATCAGCCGCCTGGCCGGTCACATCAGTTCCTTCAAACCCGACGCATACTTGCCGGAGAGGTGTTTCCGCGCCCTGGATCGAACCGGGCAATTGGTGGTTTCAGCAGCCAAACTGGCCCTTGAAAACAGCGGCTGGCCCAGCGAAAAGCTGAAAGAGCACGACGTCGGTCTGGTTCTGGGGACCATGTTTGGCAGCGTCCACACTATCTCCAAGTTTGACCGTCGCGCTCTTGAACAGGGCCCTTCCTGCGCCAGCCCGATGGATTTTGCCAACACGGTAATCAATGCCGCGGCGGGCCAGACTGCTATCTGGCACAAGCTGCGTGGAATCAATTCAACCATTGCATGCGGTTCCACTTCAGGCCTGATGGCCCTGGGCTACGCAACCGACTTGATTCGCTATGGATATCAAACCGCAGTCCTGGCAGGAGGCGCGGACGAGTTCTGTTTTGAATCGTTCAGCGGATTCGAGCAAGCCGGACTCCTGTATCGCGTTACTGAGGGAACAGGATTTCCAGTGCCTTTTGAGGTCCGCCGAACAGGATTTGCCCTGAGTGAGGCGGCAGCACTAATCATGCTGGAAGAATGGGACGCCGCGGTTGCACGGGGCGCCGCTATCCTGGGCGAGGTGCGAGGGTATGGCAGCACATACGATCCTCGTCGCAGCAACGGCAGTGGAACCGATGCTATTGTGCGCGCCATGCAGGCAGCCAGCGACGATGCAGGGCTGGCCCTCTCAGAGATCGACTGCATCAGCGCCTCCGCGAATGGCAGCATCGATCACGACAGAGCAGAGGCACTGGCCATCAAGGTCCTGTGGAACAGCTTCAGCTCCTTAGTCCCGGTTACAGCCATTAAGTCCATGGTGGGCGAGACATTGGGTGCGTCCGGCGCCTTGCAGGCAATTGATCTGATCGAGACCATGCGCAGTGGCCTATTGCCTGGAATTCCGGAATTAGAAGAGTACGAACCTGAATTGCCACCGCTGAATGCCAGTCGCGAGGCGCAACCTATTCGCGCGCGCTGCGGTCTGGTGAACTCGGTTGGTTTTGATGGCCATGCCTGCGCGCTTTTGATTTCGCAGCCGGAAAGACAGAACTGAATTTTTCGCAGCAGCCAAAGGGGGTTTGTTTGTCTGCAGGGCACGAGGTCGCACTTTCCACAGCTAATTCCGCTGCACCGTCGGCGCGTGATTCATCCCCTGCTCTGGTGCCTCGTTTCGAGCACCAGGGGTATGAGGCCCAGGCGGTTGCAGAACGCCGTAGCTGGGTGGAGGAAAAGACCGGCTGCCGTCTGCAACATGTTGCCGCCTACTCCATTTGTAGCGAAGAAATGCGCGGCAACGTGGAGAACCCGATCGGCGCCGTGCAGGTGCCACTCGGCGTCGCCGGCCCCCTATTGATCCACGGGGACCACGCAAAAGGCATCTTCTATGTTCCCCTGGCCACTACTGAAGGAGCCCTGGTTCGTTCCTACGAGCGGGGAATGGTGACACTGACGCGAGCCGGGGGTGTAACTACACGACTCTATAGCGACGAGAACCGGGTATGTCCCGTTTTTTTGTTTCCTGGAGTGGCTGAAGCACATGAATTCGCCATGCACGTGAATGACCACTTTCCAAGGATTAAGGCGGAGGCGGAATCAACCACGCAGCATGGAAAGTTGTTGCGCCTGGAATGCCGGCCGGCGGGGCGAGAAGTGGTTGTAAATTTCTGCTACTTCACGGCAGACGCCCATGGCATGAACATGATCGTGAAAGCCACAGAACGCGCCTGCCGCTGGATTCTACGGCACAGCGGTGCGGAAGATTTCCTGATTTTCAGCGGTTTGAGTTCGGAAAAAAGAGCAAGCGGCGCCCTCTTCGCAGGGGGAAAAGGAAAGACCATTGTTGCTGGAGCTCGCATTCCGGCTGCTCTACTGCAAACCTATCTGCACATAACGCCGGCCCAGTTGCTGGATTTGTGGCAACACACAGTCCTGGGGCACCTACAGGCTCATGCCGCCGGATACAACGGACATTTCGCTAATGGGCTGGCCGCCCTCTTTATCGCCTGCGGCCAGGATGTGGCCAATATTGTTAATTCTGCTGTGGGAATCACAAACTTTGAACGTTCTAATAATGATGAGGTCTACGTGAGCGTGACCCTACCTTCGTTGACCGTGGCCACAGTCGGAGGCGGCACAGGGCTGGGTACAAGCCGCGAATGTCTGGAGATGCTAGGCGTGGCGGGCTCGGGTGGGGCACCCAAGTTGGCGGAAATCGCGGCCAGCACGCTCCTTGCAGGAGAGATTTCCATGGCAGCGGCCATAGCCAGCGGAGAATTCGCGCAAGCCCATGACCGTTATGGTCGCAATAGACCAGACATCTTAAGCGTCATTCGAAACGGAAGTTCACTATAGTTCGCAAGATCGGATCTTCGGGGACACACAATGCTGTTGATTGCAGAATTAGATCCCATCATCGTCACCGGATACTCCGAGGGACAGGAACGCTTCGGCAACCTAGGACTCGATTTGCAAATTTATGCCCAGCGAGTCCATTCCATCGTTCATAAACATTTGGGCGCATCGCCCCAGCCTCGTACTGTTATTGAATTTGTAAAAGGTCTACACGGGCCAGACTTATATCTGGCAACCTCCTGCGCCCAGAATTGCCCGGGCACATCGAATGGAAGCCTCCAGGCTACCGCCTCAGAAAATGCCAGCGTGGCATGGAAGACGCTTGAAAAAACGTACAAGGGTTTTATCTGTGACCTGGTCCGGTTCTTCTATTCCACTACTTTTGCTGCACAGGACCTGGCGGACAGCATCTTAGCTGACCTGTTTTTGCCGGATCGATCCGGAAGCAGCCGCATAGCCTCCTACGATGGCAGAAGCTCTCTGAGCACCTGGTTAAGGGTAGTAGTGTGCAATCGTGCCATTAACGCCAAACGCTGCAGCGCCGTTGTAAAAAATACAGACATACAGGCAGAAATTCCAGATGAACCGGCGCTTCAGAACATTGAGTTGACAGTTCGTGCGAAACGCTACGGCAAAGCTCTGGGAGATTCCCTGGCGACTGCCTGCCGGGGCCTTACTCCACGTGAACGGCTTATTCTGCTCTGGAGATATGAAGATAGCCTTCAACTCGGCCAAATCGCCCGTCTTCTTGGAATCCATCAATCCAATGTCACGCGTCAACTGGAGCGAATGCAGAATAAGCTTAGAGATGAAGTAATTGCTGTCCTTTCCCGAAAACACGGCCTTAGCAGTCTGGCGATCAGTGAATGTATTCAGGACATTGTAGAAAATCCGCGCCATGGTATTTCCATTCTGGATTTCATCAAAGAACGATCTGCCGGCCTTTCCGCGGCGCCGCCACCTACGTCAAACCAGAACCCGCTCGAACCCGGATCAAAAGCAATTCAATCAAGCCAAGCTGATTTTGAATTGTTCGAACAGCACAGGGCCATCAAGAGCTAGGACAATCTGCTGTAGCGGATGCGTACCCAGGAACCCTCGAATAGACTAGAATTCCAATGTAAGTTAACGCTGTGTGTACAAAGTTACCCTAGTCACTTGTTGCTTTCCTGATGCCGTTTATAGTAGGCATCTGGATGCCGAGATACAGTCAATTGGCTGGTAAGCGCGTTGTCCGTAAGTCATCGCGGCACATGACTTTGGAAGACGTCGCTGCTTTTCTCAGTCGCGGCCTTTCCGCGGAAGAGCGCAAGGCCGGCATCAAGCATCTTGCTCAGTGCTCCCGTTGCCGGAAGCTGCTCGCCCGCCTGGCGCGAAGCGAGAAAGCACCGAACGATCCCGAACAGCCCTTGACCTGACGATCCTTTCCTTGCATCTGAGACCCCCTGTTATTCTGCTGCAAATTTCACTCCCATGCCCTGTCTAACTTGTCTGGGAGTAATCCGCACTAGCCGACTCTCAGTCACAGGGTGAAAGGTCTGGCTGCGGGGGCCCACCCACGAAGGGGTACCTGCCATTGGCAAGGCTATTTCACGGACTCAGGGCAGAACCAAACGACTCGTATGACGTTGTCATCATTGGCGCCGGAGTCGGAGGTTTGGTCTGTGCCAATCTTCTGGCGCGCGCTGGACTAAAGGTCCTGCTGATCGAGCAACACTTTATGGTAGGAGGCTACTGCAGCACCTTCCGGCGTAAGGCATACACTTTTGACGCAGCCACGCACTTCTACCCGCTCCTCGGTAACCCAGCCACCATTACCGGGTCGTTGCTGGCAGAGATAGGAGTCACGACACAGTGGGTAAAAATGGACCCCGTGGACTCTTTTCATTTCCCCGATGGCTCCCGGTTTGCCGTACCGGCTGACTTTGATACTTACCTGCGCAAGCTCAAGCTGGAGTTCCCGGAAGAATGTGAGAACATTGACACCTTCTTTGCTCTCGTTCGCAAGACTTACATGTTTGGGCTCATGCGGTATTTCCGCGATGTAAAAACCACTCGCATAACCGACTATGAGGCCCGAACCATCCGCGAAGTGCTCGATGAGCATTTTCATAATGAAAAGCTCAAGCTGCTTCTGACCGGCGATATCGGGCATTGGGGATCGCCGCCCTCGCGAACGTCATTCGTCTTCGATTCCATGCTCCGGCTGGCCTACTTTTTGGGAAATTATTATCCGCGGGGCGGTTCGCAGGTCTTTGTAGATGAGCTGGCCCAGAGGCTGGAAGAATCCGGCGGCCACATTCTGATGAGTTCTGTGGTGCGCCGGATATTGATTCACAACCATACAGCCACGGGTGTGGAAGTGGAAACCGGCAGCCTGCGGCATAGAGTGCGAAAACAAGTAAAGGCCGCTGTAGTCATCTCCAACGCAGACCTTTGCCAGACGCTGGAGCGAATGATCGGCGCCGAACTGCTTGATCCGGACTACCTGGCAAAAGTAAAGCAACTCCGCCCCACCCACCCCTGCTTTCTGTTTCACATGGGGTTAAAGGACATTTCTCTCGATGAACTAAGAAAGGCCGAAGGATATCACTGGAGTTCGTGGAGTGCTGAGAATGTCGCCACAGACGCTTTTAAGGTTTTTCTTCCGACGGCGTTCGACCCAACACTTGCGCCACCCGGCGGCCAAATTCTTATCGTGCAAAAGCTCACAAATATTGATTACGAATCAATGCAGGACTGGGCCGCACACAAAACTGCTGTAGAAAACTACATTCTCCAGGGTCTTGAGCGCTGCCTGCCCGGACTGTCAAGCAAGGTTGTGGTGAAGCTCAGCGCTTCAGCGCAAACTTCCTACAGATACACGTTGAACCTTCATGGCGCGATGCTTGGATGGGAGATGGGGCCCGGCCAGCTCGGCGAGCTCAGGCCGGGTGTCCAGGGACCATTTAAGAACCTGTACTTTGTGGGCCACTGGACGCGGCCGGGTGGTGGAATTACTCCGGTGATGATTTCAGCGATGCAAACCGCTAAGCGGATTCTGGGAGGCGTCGAGTCGCGGGTGGCTGCTCCTCCACGATTGGAATCGCTGACCGTTCCCAGTGAGGTGGTTTCGGCCTAAGAGGATTTTGACTTTCGCTGGACGTGTGATTCAGGCACTTTGACAAAGCTGCTGAGGAAAATGGCAAGAGTCGCAATTGTCGAATCGAAACCCAACGCATGGGCAAGCGAGGTATTGCGGGCTGTCTCTGCGCGACAGAAAAATGAATATCACCTTGTAAGTCCGCTCGAAATCGTGCGCCAAAGCGACGGAAAACCGGAAACAATTTGTATTTATGTTCCGCCATTCGCCGATCAGGAAGGAACCACGCCAGACCTCCAGGATGCGGAAGCGGTTTTTCAGCAATTGGCAGAACTCCAGAGCGGCGCCGTAGTACTGATTTCCAGCGCGCTTATTTATGGCATCGGCCCAGGGAGGCAGGCATTCGCGAAAGAAGACTATTCCCCACCGGGCAACGGCGGGAAGCGGATCTGTGATCAGTGGGACTCGCTTGAAGGAACCGCCAGGAAATCTCTTAGCCGGAATGTACGGCTTACCGTTCTTCGGGCTGCCACCGTTCTTCCTTCTCCTACTGTATTCAGCCGCTGGTTGTCACATGGCCTGGTGCGGACCATGCCGGGTCATGATCCTTGTTTGCAGTTTCTGAGCCTGAACGACCTGGCGCAAGCTGTGGATTGCGCGATTGAGCAAAGAGAATCAGGCATCTTCAATGTGGCTCCGGACACGGCAGTCCCTCTGCATGCGGCAATTCGCATGGCAGACGCTCATCGCGTGGCTATTCCACGCACCTTACAGCGACTTACAAAACGTTCTGAAGTGCTGGATCATTTCCGTTATTCCTGGACAGTGTCGAATGAAAAAGCCAGGGAAGAGCTTGGGTTCGTTGCCCGCACGTCGAGCCTGGCAACGCTTGCGGAATTCCGCGGCCGGCACCTCAGCTCAGACCTCACATTCGACGATTTCGGAATGGACAGGGAATACATTCGTTTTTATGGCAGGACTCTGTTCCGGTTTTTGAGTGACTTCTATTGGCGGATCGAAGACCGAGGCCTACAGCACGTCCCCCAGGAAGGACGGGCTGTGCTGGTGGGAATGCACCGGGGCTTCATGCCGTGGGACGGAGTCATGGCGTTGCATCTGCTGGTCAAAAAGACCGGACGATATCCTCGATTTCTTACTCACCCTGCCCTGCTTAAATTCCCTTTTCTGGCCAATTTCATGACCAAGTTGGGCGGCGTGGTGGCTACTCAACAGAGTGCTGATCGCGTCCTGCAAGCCAATGAACTCCTGGGCATATTCCCTGAAGGCATCCATGGCGCCTTCACCTCTTACAAGCATGCTTATCAGCTACAAGAATTTGGCCGCGATGCCTTTGTGAAAATAGCGTTGCGCAATCGCGCTCCTATTGTTCCGTTCGTCACTGTGGGCAGCGCGGAAATCTTCCCTATTCTCGCCAAAATCAAGTCGCGTTTTTGGACCCGATATACAGAATGGCCTTGTGTGCCGCTCACACCGACGTTTCCTCTTCTGCCGATACCGTTGCCATCGAAATGGCATACACAGTTTCTGCCGCCAATTCACATAGAGAAGGACTATCCACCAGCGGCGGAACGGAACCGATCCGTGGTCAAGGCGATCAGCCTTGAGGTGCGCACCCGGATGCAACAGGCAGTGAATGAAATGCTGGAACGGCGACGCTCAATCTTCTTCGGATCAATCTTTGAAGCGGAGGCCAGTTGATGAGGGCCCGGGCCAATCTGCGGCGATTCGGACACATCCTGGCTGTTGTCACGCGTCATGCCATGGTGCACGTGTTGAGCCGGCGACTTGCCCGATGGCCAAAGCTGGCGCGCAGGCTCTGTGGCCCGCCACTCTCAGGCCCAGACCGCTTCAAGCTCTTGATCGAAGAGATGGGTGGAACTTTCATCAAGTTCGGTCAGATGCTGGCACTGCAATCTGACCTGCTTCCGCTGGAATATTGCCGGGTCTTGTTCAGTCTGTTCGACAGCGTGGCGCCGTTCTCTTATGAGGAAGTGGAACAGGCATTTCGAGAAGACCTTAAACGAAGTCCGAAAGAGATTTTCGATTCATTCGACGTACATCCCCTGGCTACCGGGTCCATTGGGCAGGTACACGTCGCGATGCTGGGACAACACAAGGTTGCCGTCAAAATAAGGCGAC
>DATDGH010000262.1:0-6277 GCA_036522215.1 Candidatus Angelobacter sp.
GGTGGGCTTTTAAGGCCAGCATCCTGGCAGTTTCTTCGATGCTGCTGCGTATGTCGAACTCAATGGGATCCAGTTCCAGCTTGCCGGCTTCGATCTTGGAGAAGTCCAGGATGTCATTGATCACTGTAAGCAACGAATCGGCGGAGGATTTAACCATCTCCAGGTACTCCCGCTGCTCGGAGGTAAGGTCGGTATCGAGAGCCAGTTCGGTCATGCCAATCACGCCATTCATCGGGGTGCGGATTTCATGACTCATGTTGGCCAGGAATTCGCTCTTGGCCCGGCTGGCAGCCTCAGCGGCGGCACTCGCCTTTTGCAAAGCTTCCTCCGCCCGCTTGCGTTGGGTAACGTCCTGCATCACAGCCATTACGCCAACTATGGCTCCATCCGCGTCGCGCACCGCCGCGGTAGCGGCGCTGATTTCCACGAGCGAGCCGTCCTTTCTGACGCGGCTCACCTCGGTGGGTAGCGCCGTTTCACCGCTGAAGGCACGGCGAACGCGCTCCTCGAATTCTTTCTCCCAGCCGGCAGGGACGGTGGGCAGAGGATGGCCAACCACTTCCTCTTCCGCCCAGCCAAAGAGCTTCTCGGCGGCGGGATTCCACAAGCGCACGATGGCGTCCTGATCCACGGTGATGATGGCCGCGGGAGAGGCCTGGATCAACGTGCTCAAGGTCTGGTTGGCCCGCAGCAGCGCTCCTTCCGCGCGCTTTCGTTCCGTGACCTCCACTTCCAAGTTCTGGTTGGCCTGTCGCAGCTCTTGTGTGCGCTGGTGAACACGTTCTTCCAGAGACTCCTGATAGCCACGAATCTCCGTGGCCATGCTGTTGAAGGCCTGGGTAAGGACCCCAACTTCGTCGTTGGACCTGACTGGCAACACCTGGAATACAGCCCGCTGATCTCGTCCCAATCGGGCGGCGGCCTGAGTCAAAGCGCGAATGGGAGCCACCATGCGGCGGGTGAAGAGAGCCAAAGCTACGGTGACCACTAGCATGACCGCAAAAATGCTGCCTACGACGAGCCACTCCATGCGATGAATGGAGGCAATTAATTTTTCCCGGTCAAAGCCAACGTGAACAGCGCCAACGATCCCTGTGAGCACCGGATAGGTGAAGACTGTGGCCCCGCCCGTGGCCGGAGACACCATGATTACCACCTGGGCACGAGCATTGGAAATTCCGGCGGCGGACAATGAGGCTGGAAACTCAGGCACAAATGTATGCGCCAGGACCCGGCCATCGGGAGAGGTTACATAGGCCCATCGCACGCCCGGACTGGCAAGCACTGTATCCAGCGCAGACTGGACGGAGGTGAGATCACGATTGACCACTGCCGGTTCCACCGCCTTGGCCAAAGATTGAGCGACAACCTCTCCGTGAGTAATGTAATTCTCCGTCATTCCTGCGGAAAGCTGGCGGTCCATCACCAGGTAGAGGATGGCCATGCCGAGCACACCCGCGGCTATGTTCAGCACGGTCAGCTTGGTAAAAATACTCTTCATGGTTTTCTGTCCGTTCCCTCTTCCGGCTCCCAGCGTCCTTGTTCGATCCGAGTCAGCCAGACTCGATGCATGCCTTGATGAGAGGTGTGGGAAAACTCCAACTTCACGCCCAGGCCGGGGTCCCAACCGCCCAAGGACTCCATGGCCTTAATAAAATCCGCGGGCGTGGGATTGGGTCCCGCACGCCTCAAGGCCTCCCCTGTGACCACGGCGTTAAGCCATCCCTCCAGGCTGACGAATCCCGCTCTCTCGGCTGAGAAGTGGGCACGGTAGCTGGCCACCAGGGGCAGCCGGATATTGTCGGGTGAAGGCACAACCTGGCTATTGATCAGATCCAAGGTGAGATCCTGCCCCAACCTCTTTGATTCCTGCTTGAGCACACTGAGCAAGGCCCCTGCGCCCACAAAACTCACATTGGCAATCGGAGCTTTCCATCCCGCCAGGCGCGCGTCGCGCACGAAGGCCGCGCACGGATTGTAGGTGCCAACGGCAATCACTGCCTCGGCTCCATGGGAGCGCAGGATCTCCACTTGTTCCCGCATGGAGGTTTCAAGAGGTGAATTCCGGCGGTAGCTCACGCTGGCGACTACATCGAGCCCATGCGCAGCCAGCGCGGTCTTCACACCGGTTTCGCCGCTTTTTCCGTAGGCATCGGCTTGCCCCAGGTAACCTATCTTGCGATAGCCCCTGGCGTAGAAGGCATCGACTAAAGCGCGGGTCTCTTCGGCGTAGGAAGCGCGAACATTAAAGACGTACTTGTCGTAGGGAGGCTTGCGCTGGGGATCGGCGCCGGTAAAAGGCGCAACGTTCACGATGTCTTTATCTTCATAGTACTTGAGCAGCGGGAGCACGCGGGTAAGCGTGGGTGTGCCCACATAGTCGAACAGAAAAAAAACTTTATCTTTGGCGATGAGTTCGTTGGTGTTCTGCACCGCCGGGTCGGGTTCGTAGCGATCATCTTTCACCAGGAACTCGACTTGTCTGCCATGAATGCCGCCCGACCGGTTCACGGTTTCGAAGTATGCCCTGGATCCCTCCACCAGATCCTTGCCCAGAGCACTGGAAGAACCGGACTGCACGTTGGAGACGCCTATCAGGATGGACGAAGCATTGGACCCCGGCACCTGCCGGGAGTTTTCGCCGGCCAGCAGAATGCCCCCACACGTCAGCCCCAGCAGGACAATCAACCGGATTATCGCGCGGGAGATAAATGCATGGCGCATGGACCTCTCCTCCCCTTCCCTCTGAACTCCTTCAGTTCGTGCTTATGAATATCGGCAAGGGAGCGCGGCACTTTAGTCAGCCGGAATTCAGGTGGCAACAGCCTCTGCTCGTAACTGAACGCGTAGCGGGAGGCCACGGCGGGGCTTGGGCGTGGTTTCTGGTTGCAGGCCCATCCGGTGCTCAGCCTTATCCTGGATACCTTTCGAGCACGCGTGCGGATTCAAGTCCGCATTGGCTGCGGGGACTTGACATCTAATTGAAAATGAATTTCAATTTCATTTTCAATTAGAACGGCGATGCCGAGCTCACTCCAACAAGTCCGTCGGGCAACGAACAGGCGCCAGCGTGATCCCTCGAAGGCAATCAGGCCGTGGTTCGCGCTCTATTTGTCGCTTCTGGTGGTTTTCTTTGTCCGACCTGGCCACACCCAGGAGAGTCCATGGATTGTCACTTACAATCACTACCTGGAAGAGCCGGGGAATCTCGAGGTCGAGTACTTTTCAACTTTTGGCACGCAGCATGGCGGCAACGATTTTCATGCCTTTTGGATGGAGTTCGAGTACGGAGTGAAGGCATGGTATACGACTGAGCTCTACCTAGATGGACAGACCACCTTTGGTGACAGCACTATCTTTACCGGATTTCGCTGGGAGAACCGCATCCGTCCCCTGCAGCATGAACATTTTGTGAATCCTGTGCTGTACATGGAGTACGAGCAGATCAGCGAGGCGGACAGGATCATCAAGGAGGTGGAGGGACACGATATTGCCTCAGACCATGCTGATGCCAATGCGCTGACTCGGCAAACCGTCAACCACGAACTGGAATTCAAATTGATCCTCTCCAGCACATTCCACGGCTGGAACATGGCGATCAATCCACTGGCCACAAAGCCCCTGTTGCCCAGCGTTCCCTGGGAGTTCGGTTATTCCGTGGGCGTGAGCCACCCGCTGGCACTGAAAGCTTCTGCGCAAAAGTGCAATTTCTGCCGCGAAAATTTTGTTGCCGGTGTGGAGATGTATGGAGGGCTAGGCGATACTCAGAGTTTCGGATTGCGTGAGACTTCGCACTATCTGGCTCCGGCCATAGCGTGGAACATTCCTTCGGGATGGACCCTGCGCGTCTCACCCGGGTTCGGCCTGAACGACAACAGCCATGGTCTGCTTTTGCGCTGGGGGCTGTCGCGCGAGTTTGCCGGTTTTGGCGATGCTGTGAGCCGGATTTTTCGGAGACACCCATGAAGGAGCACGGGCTGCGTTGGGGTGGACACGTACTTCTATTTCTATGTTTGCTGTGGGTGCTTGCCGTCAACTTCCCGCTATTCGCACAGGGCGCAAACAAACCCGCGGCAGACACCGGGCAGATCTCTCACCACTCTTACGACGAGCTGGCAAAAGCTCCGGACAGCGCGCGAAGCCGGCGGAATCCGCTAGAAGGCGATTCCAATGCGGTGGCGGCGGGCAGAAAGCTCTTTGAACAGCATTGCAAGATATGCCATGGAAATACGGGCGAGGGAGGAAAGAAGGGGCCGAGCCTGCGCGCCGAGGAGGTGCGCACAGCCACGCCTGGAACGCTCTTCTGGATCATGACCAACGGGGTCGTGCGGCGGGGTATGCCGGTCTGGTCCAAACTGCCTGAACAGCAACGATGGCAGATCGTGAGCTATCTGAAGAGTTTGGACTGAAGTCGCTACGCCGAGAGCGTAGTTCATAAAGGCCTCTAACTGAACTTGCAAAGATTAAAACTCCTAAAGCTTTACACTTCCTGACAATTCAGCTTCATTCAGATATTTCCTCTGCAGTTTGGGCGAAAGTCAAAATATTTACAATCGCTCCAGCTAAGGCATTGTATAAGTGTCCATAACAGTTTGATCCAGACTTAACCTTCCTCCAGACACCGATCATTGCCTGTCCTGACGGAAATTGCAGCATTCTCCTGGTACCATTTCGGGGTTGTCCTAGATTAGTATTTTTTACGGCTAGTTAATTTACTAGTAAACTTTTTACATGTTGAAGTAATAATACTTATTGACTATTTGCCAAACTCTTTTAAAGTTGGCGTAACTTGACGCTTGCAAATGCTGCACAGCACGAAAAATTTGAAGAACAGGAGAGGTTTTCGCTGTGTGGGGACGCGATCATTCCGAACAGAGTTGAAGTCCCCTTCAATCAATTCATGCTTACAATTCCGCCAGTCCCGCCGGCTTTTCCTCCCCCAGGAATTCCTGCACGAGCCGCGGGAAGGGATGCCTGGCATCGCGCCCGAAACAGTTGCGA
The DNA here is from genome assembly GCA_036522215.1 of Candidatus Angelobacter sp. Taxonomy (GTDB): domain Bacteria; phylum Acidobacteriota; class Terriglobia; order Terriglobales; family Acidobacteriaceae; genus Angelobacter. Next base: position 5,002 of record DATDGH010000262.1, read on the forward strand.
TGGCAAGGTTGAAGGTTACTCAATTCTGCTGGCCAGTAAAGCGCGCCTCAATATCGAAAAAATTAAGCGTTGCGAAAAACCGTAATTAAGGTTCTCAGTGCCACCGTCAGCAGAGGACAACCGCCCGGGAATGACACAGCCAAACCAACATCATATGAGTCGAAATTCAAACTACCATAGCCAGCAGCGGCGGTGGACTGAAGCCGCTGATGCAAATTTCCATCCCGCTCTTGACAGCATTCCTGCGCACAAGAACGGCCACACCCAAACAGAACATCTCGAAAAACCGCTTACCCATATGCTCTCGATCCTGTTAGTCGATGATTTTGCGGTAGTGCGCCGGGGACTGCGCGCTTTGCTGGAGGGCCAGCGAGGATGGAACGTGGTGGCTGAGGCCACGACGGGCAGCGAGGCGGTAGAGCTGGCAACTGAGTTGCGCCCGGACGTCGCTATTCTGGACATCAACATACCGGAGCTGAATGGGCTGGATGCTGCCCGCCTGATCTTGAAATCCGCTCCTGACACCAAAGTATTGATCCTCTCCGCTTATCACACGGAAGAGATGATTGATAAGGCACTGCGCGCGGGTGTGCGAGGCTACGTTCTGAAGTCAGATGCCGAAGCCGAGCTGGTGGCGGCGGTCAAGGCGCTGATGGAAGGGCGCACATTTTTTACGCAGGTGGTGTCAGAGGTGATGGTAGAGCACCTGCGCCACGAGAAAGAAAAAAGCAGTCACCCCATGTTGACAGTCCGCGAGGGGCAGGTGGTCCAGTTGCTGGCCCAGGGGAAAAGCAACAAAGAAGTTGGGAGTATTCTGGGCATCAGCCCGCGAACAGCCGAGAACCATCGGGCCCAGATCATGACCAAGCTGGGCCTGCGTTCCTTCAGCGAGCTTGTCCGCTATGCTATTCGGAATGGGATGGTGGAACCATAGTCGTTGTGCGGGCTATTACTCGATTCTTTCCACGTTTTGATGCATGCAGTATGGTTCTCGCAAAGAATTTGGTAATTGAGTAATTTGGTAAGTTGGTAATTAATTGAAAATCAAAAGCCAAGGCCGGATAGTTGGTGGTTGGAGCAACCCAACAGCAGATTTCTCTTCCGCCATGCGGGATGGGAATGACAAGAACTCTAGCCAACCAGAGTTGGTGTAGCCCATCAAAATCTGTGAGCCGCGCTACCGCACGTCTCAGAGACGTAGCATGCTACGTCTCTACGCCACCCGTTCATGGCATTTGGGCTACAGCTTCGTTGTTTTTTCTTTAGAGCTTCAATC
>DATDGH010000263.1:0-10005 GCA_036522215.1 Candidatus Angelobacter sp.
AGCCGCTACAGATCTCCGTGAGTTATTCCTGCTCTTCGGGTCATGTCAGTCGCGCCAGCGGTCGGTTGCTTTCAGGGAAATCAACGCCCATAGCGGCTGCGGCCACGGCCGCAAATGCAAGTGCAAGAACCAAGCCATGCAGTGAGGAATTGAGCGTTGGCGGTGGCGGGGAGTGCAAGCTGGTGAGAACCGCGCCAAAAATTACCATGCCGACTGCTATCCATTGATACAGACGCAAGCCGAGGAACTGCGGAGTTTGCGGCTCACCGCGATAAGCTTCCTCGATGAATCGGGAAATACCATTGACAATGCAATAGACTCCAACAATCAACGAGAGCGGACATCCTGAAATCCACAGACGCATCATCAAGAATCCGAGCACAATATTGCCCAGGATGGAATAAAGCTGTGTGGCATGGATTGGTACTCCGGCCAGTTCAGCCAAATGAGTTACGCGTGAGCGCGGGTGATTGACCCGGATACCGGTTGCCTCGCCGGTTGGCCCGCCGTGGCAACAGCCGTTGACCAGGCAACGCAGGCGGCCAAGAGCTTGCATCCATGGAGCACCCAAACAGTGTGCCGCAACCAGAATCCAGCGTTCTGGAAAGAGCAGACAGCCCAGGCCTACACCAATCAGGCCACCATAGAAGCCAAAGGGCCGGCGTAGCCGGGATGAGCCTTCAACCCATTGTGCCCATGCCGCGGCACCGATGAGGCCGGTAATCGCTGTGACCAGAACTTTCCATTCTTGTCCGGGACGGAGCGCGGCCAGAACGATCAGAACCTGCACCAGCGAAGCCGCGCCAGCGTAGAAGCCATGGTTGATGATGCGCACCGAACCTATGCGCCATTCCCGCCAGGAGTTTGCCAGCCATTCGCTGCCACGGCGCAGCGCCTCCCATGCGCGCTGCGGCTCAAGCAACAGCGGTGCAAGAGCGAGGGCGGCAACTACGTCGGCGATGTAGTGCATTCCCGTAGTGACGCAGGTGACGGCGATGGCGGCCACATACGAAATGCCGAGCCATCGAGGCCGATACAGGCGGGCCACGAAGACCGCCCAAAGAACATGGAAAGAAGGGAAGGTGGCGGTAGGCGGGAATATGCTGCGTTCGGTGCTCAGCAGATGCGTAACTATGTTGGTATCAAGAAGCGGGCGGCGCGGAGCACTCGAAGGCAGGAACCAATAAAACGGGAACACGATTGCCATCGCTGTCCAAGCGGAAATCATGAACCTGCGGAGGTCCCGCCGGGTGCGCGCACACCAGGGCGCCAGAGCCACAGTGATGTAAGTACTTTCATAGATCACGGTGGTCCAGGAATAGATCGGGAGGTGGTCTTCGAAAGGGAAGCCGAAGCTGATGCCAGGAAGAGGCAGTTTGATAGTGAACTCATATAGAGCCAGCCAGGGAACGATAACCAGCAGCAAAACCTGGATGCGCTCCAGAGTTGTGGGCGCGGCGTCTTCGTCTGCCGGCAGGATGCGCAACGTTTGACCAAAACGCCGCTTCAGGTCGAGATGCTCATGGCCCAGCACCAGAGCAGTGCAACCGAGAACCATGGTGGGCGTGACCAGCCACAGGCCGGAGGCAGATTTGGCGGTCATAGATACGCCCAGGCAGATGGCAACGAATCCGGTGTAGATGGGATGCGGCAGCCAGCGAAATGTACCGATGGAGACCAGCGCCGGAGGAGGAAAAGCGTTCATGGGAAGTCCGCCGCCGTGGCGCCACAGTTCGAACATGCCGGCGAGCATCAGCACCAGGCCAGCCAGAGCGAAAAATCCACCGACTGTGGCACTGCCGTAGACCGGCATGGCGATGTTTGATTGGGCGGCCCTTGCCCAGAGGAGGAGCAATCCGGGCAACAGGATCATGAATAACGCACCATACAAGATTTTCGCGTACGTCATTTTGGCCAACTCACGCGCTCGTGAATGGCCCATCCATCCACTGCTGATCCGTCCGGTTTTTGCAAACGCGCGTGGCTGCGCCATTTGCACTCGTTAATCTGAAGAAGGCGTGCGGGAAATGTTTTCCTGATTCCGGGAATACCAGAGAGCGCCGTGCTGCCCAGTGGGCCGTTACGAATGACCAGAGAGCGGTCCATTGACAGGCGCGCCCCATCCGGAAATTCAATCCTGTCATCATCGAGTAGCGAGGGTTGAACGGGGCATCCGTTTACATAGACGAGTCGCCGGGAGAATTCACCTTGCCAGTCGAGCCAGGTAATCCAATCAGAGGCGCTGGTAAATCGTCCCCAAAGCAGAGTTTGGATAGGAAGTTTCCAGGGCGCAATGGTCATGGTGAGATGCTCGGCATAGCCGAGGCCTACACGATCGCGAAACCGTGTATGGGCCTGCGGCATCATGCAATTCCATTCAATGGATCCGTTTTGTGAAGTATAGATCACATCGCGCAGAGCATTGGAGTTTGCGCGCCATTCACCATCCATCTTCAAAGATTTCGCATGCCAGAAAAGCACGCCGTTTTGGATTTCGGGTTCGCGTTGCCGTCGGAGAGAGTTGCGCACTGTGATGCGACCACCGGTGGTCTCTAGAAGACTAGAGTAGTTGATCCGAACCAGGCCCCAGCGAACAGTGCCGGTGTAGGCAATCGAAGTGTCACCCTGATCGGACACGCTGTCCAGATACCACTTCGATAGCTTGAAGGAGGGCATGGAAGGTAATCAATCGTAACAGGCCCGTTTCATCGGGTCACCGGGTCATCTAGAAGAGCAACCAAATCTTACCGCTCATGACGTGATTACACTTGATCTCCGCGAATTTAGTAACCACGGGAAGCCAAGGCAAGCCTGAACGGACGTGTAACTTTGCCGGACTCGCCTTCGCATTTACACTGGGATTTCGCATCCATACGAAATGAGGCGGCGTCAGGCAGCGTGAATCTGCTTACAGCGTTCGGGCTCCTTGCGGTGACAGCGATGGTTGTCTTTTATGCGCTGGAGGCGCGCTCTCCAAATTTCATCCTGGCCTTTGCTGTGGCGTGTTTGCTGGGATCAGTGTATGGCTTTCTGCAGGGCGCATGGCCTTTTGGCGCAGTTGAACTTGTTTGGGCGGGAATTGCGGTGAACCGCTGGAGAAAGGCGTCGTTGGGGCATACGCCCTGAAAGGCCATATAAGAGCGTAGGGATCTCTCGCTCCGCTCGAGATGAATTACAAAGACAGGGTGCGTGGCCGTTTGGGGCAGTTGAGCTTGTTTGGGCGGGTATTGCGGTGCGGCGGTGGAAAAGGGCAAAGAGTTTTTTGGGGCATGCGCCCTGAAAAGCTATATTAGTTCGCAGGGATCGCTCGCTTCGCTTCGAGATAAACTAAAAAACGACGGCACTTTGACAATCCTAACTTTCACGTTTCTTTTGTTTCTGGTCTCCGGGCTCACCGGTTTTCTGGGGGCTCTAACCGGACTCGGCGGCGGGGTGCTGCTGGTGCCGGTTTTGACTTTGTTGTTCCGGGTTGACATCCACTATGCCATCGGGGCCACCGTGGTTTCAGTGATAGCGACTTCTTCCGGCGCAGCCGCAGCGTACGTGAAAGAAGGTTTTACCAATATCCGCATCGGGATGTTTCTGGAGATTGCCACCACCATCGGCGCCGTCCTGGGCGCCCTTTTGCTGGCTAGAGTCTCCACCGAAGTTGTCGGCATTGTATTTGGCTTAATGCTGCTGTTTTCGGCCTATGCCTCGTGGCAGTCAGAGCCCAATGTGCCTCCCCTGGCCAAAGCGGACCGGCTCAGTTCATTGCTGAAGCTCAACGGCACCTATCCAACTCCGCAGGGCATGCAGCCTTATCAGGTGTACCGGGTAGCGACGGGCTTTGGGTTGATGGCTTTGGCGGGAGCGCTTTCAGGGTTGCTCGGCATCGGGTCGGGCGCTATGAAGGTACTGGCAATGGACCAGGGCATGAGGATTCCTTTCAAAGTGTCCACCACGACCAGCAATTTCATGATTGGCGTTACTGCGGCCGCCACTGCCGGAATTTATCTGAAACGCGGCTACATTGTGCCGGGCTTGGCCATGCCGGTGATGCTGGGAGTCTTAATAGGATCGATGCTGGGCGCTATGGCGCTGATGAAAATGCATACAAAGGTCCTGCGGATCATCTTCAGCGTGGTCATCGCAGTGATGGCGGTAGAGATGATTTTCAATGCCATAACAGGACGAATCTGAAATGCAGGAACCGAATCGCTGGACCGACTACAAGATAGAGCAGATCATTGGCAACCTCCTGCGTTCCGGTGTGGTGCTTTCCGCGGTGGTGGTGTTTGTCGGAGGAGTGATGTACCTGGTCCAACACCGGGCCCAGCCTGCGGACTACCACACCTTTCATGAGCCACCAGCTCAATTGCGATCAGTCCAGGGGACAGTACAGGGAGCATTCAAGCTCCAGAGCGACGGGATCATGCAACTCGGCCTTCTACTGCTGATCCTGACGCCCATTGCACGAGTGGTGTTCTCGGCTGTGGGTTTTGTCAAGGAGGGCGATCGCATGTATGTGGAGATTACCCTGGTAGTGCTGGCGGTGTTGATCTTCAGCTTCGTGGCAATAAAGTGACATAAAAGATCGGGTGATCGCGCGAGATCGGGTGACCTCCACCCCGGCACGCAAAAACCGCGCGTGGCCGGGGACCCCGGTGATCGCCGTGATCGGAAAAGCAAGCCCTGCAAAAGACCTTCGACTCTAAACACATCTAAGTTACTAGCGATGCTCCCTGTGTCGTGATTTTATTGCCACGTCTGAGAATCAACGCTGGCTGTTCCCATCTGTTTGCGATATAGTTTGCGATCATTTCCCCAAATTGATTTCTTGCAGAGCAGGAGTGAATCCATGAGCTATGTCCGGGTGTTTGTTTTTGTTGTCATCTCATTAGCGGCTTCGTTGTGCTGCGCGCAGAAACCGGAAGACTGGTTACCAATCACTCCGGAAGACCAGCAGATTAAGGATGCTCCTGGCAATCCCGGAGCCGCTGCCATTCAGCTCTATTACAGCTACTACCGAGATGACAATGATGAGTTCCTTATGGAGTATCACCGCATCAAGGTACTTCGAGAAGCCGGGACGTCATATGCCAAAGTGGAGATCGATATGGCTCCCGGAATGACTCTCGGGGACCTTGCAGCCCGTACGATTCATCCCGATGGCACCATCGTGGATTTCAAGGAAAAGCCGTTTACTAAAACCGTTATCAAAGTCCGGGGGGTCAAGGTTACGGCAAAGACGTTTGTGCTGCCGGATGTGACGGTGGGCAGCATCATTGAGTACAAATCCAAGCGCACCTGGCATTCTCATGTGGTCAGTGACTCCGAATGGCCGATACAAGGAGAGCTTTACACAGTCAGAGCAAGCTTTAAGTTCAGGGCGTATCAAGGCTTTGTGGAAACATTCACGGATTTCAGCGGCGATTTTCCTCACTCACGCGTAGCGTACGCCTACCTGAACCAGGTGGATGCCACGATTCCACAAAAGAAGAAAGGAAACCTGGTGGAGTTGGAGGTCCAAAACGTTCCGGCGTTTGATGCGGAAGAGTACATGCCTCCTGAAGACGATTTCAAACCAGTTGTAATTTTCTACTATGGCGCGCAGGAAATTGCATCCCCGGACAAATTCTGGGAATGGCTCGGCAAATTCTGGCCGGAGGCAATTGACAATTTTATTGGCAACCACAAGGAAGTACGTGACTTGGCCGTGCAGGTGATCGGGAGCGAGACAGGTCCCGAGCAGAAATTACGGAAACTGTACGCACGGGCGCAGCAAATCAGGAACCTGTCCTATGAACGCGAGCGCACAGAAGAAGAGCTGAAGCAGGAGAGTCTAAAACCTAACCACAATGTAGCAGAGGTGCTGGCGCATGGTTACGGCAGCGCCAACGATATCGATCGACTTTTCACTGGACTTGCACGTGCGGCCGGATTTGAAGCCAGGATCCTTCAGATGGCAGATCGGAGGAACAGATCTTTCAATAAACTGATTCTCTCGCCAAGGCAAGTCTCTTCAGAGGCAGTCCTGGTCAAAGTCAATGGTAAAGACATTGTGCTCGATCCGGGTACCAGGTACTGCCCTTACGGCTTATTGCGTTGGACTCACGCTTCTGCTACCGCTCTCAAAATGGACAAGAAGAGTCTGGAGTTTGTAAGCACTCCTGACCCGCCGGAATCTACGGCGCGGCGTACGGCCAGAGTGGCGTTGTCAGTAGATGGCTCTCTGAAAGGGGAAATTACGGTCGAGCTAAAAGGAGAAGATGCTCTGGAAAGCCGGCTTGACGGTCTTGAAACTGACGAAGCTGGGCATCGCAAGGCTTTCGAAGATACGGTTGCTTCCTGGTTGCCGGACGGGTCGATGGTGAAGCTGCAAAGTATTGAAGGGTGGGACGCAGCCAATGAGCCGCTTGTCGGTCATTTGACAGTAGAGATTCCCAGGTACGCATCAGTTACAGGAAAGCGCCTGATCGCACCCGCTTTTTTCTTTTCCACTTTTCAGAAAAAACTATTTGTTCACGATTCGCGTAAGTATCCCATCATATTTCCCTATCCATTTGTAGAAAATGATGAGATTGATATCAAACTGCCTGAAGGCTATTCACTGGAAGCACCACCCTATCGGCGCAAGGCTGGGCTCTCCTACGCTGGCTACGAAATCTCCAGTGCGTTGCAAGACAACGAGCTCATCACGAAGAGATCGCTGCATCTTGAAGGCCTTACGTTCCCTCCGGAGAAGTACGACGAGTTGAAAAACTTTTTCGGCATCGTGCTGGCGGGTGATGGCGGGCAAGCCGTGCTTAAATCGCAGGAAAGCGCTGCGACGGTGGATAAGAAAGAGTGAACGAATTGAGTAATTTCCTAATCTTGTAATTGGGTAATTTGAAAATCAACAGCAAAGCCCCATGCCCGGACAATATCTTATGCTCTGTTTACCGACATCAGCCTGTCATGCGATCATGTCGCCCGCAATTCGAATAAGCGAGTCGGGATCCTCTCCCGCCGAGCGGCCGTTCAGCGATATCGGGATAAACTCACAGAAAAAATCCACTAAACTGAAAGTCTGATAGCTTGGAGCAGAGCCAAAATCATGAGGTCCCTGTCGCCCTGGTGTCTTGCTCTCGGTTTCTGCCTGCTGGCTGCGTTGCCAGTGTTGGGGCAGCAATCGGAGGAGTGGCTTCCCGTAACTGCGCGCGATTTGGAAATGAAGGATGTGCCCGGAGATCCCGGCGCCGCGGCGGTGCAACTCTACTACGCTGATTTTCGCGATGACGTCCGCGAATCTGAATTCATTTACAAGCGCATCAAGGTGCTGGGTGAGCGAGGCAAGGACTACGCCAATGTGGAGATTGAGGTCCCACAGCATTATTCGATAGGAGACCTTCAGGCACGGACCGTCCATCCGGACGGCACAATCCTGGAATTCAGAGGAAAGCCTTTCGACAAACTTGTTGTCCGATATCGCGGCGAGCAGATTGTGGCCAAAGCCTTCACCATGCCTGACGTAACCGTGGGCAGTATTGTGGAATACAAGTACCGGCTGACCTGGAGCACGTATTTTCATGATCCCATGTGGACGGTGCAGCACGAACTCTATACGGTGAAGGAAAGCTTTTGGCTGCGGCGATATACCGGCCCTCTAGAGACCCGGCATATTTCCGACCAGACGCGTCTTTCTTATGTAACCTCCAATATGCCTGCCGGGGCTGTGCCAAAAGACACGGGGCCGGGAGTTGAATTGCAACTGCAAAACGTTCCTGCCTTCAGGCCGGAGAGGTACATGCCTCCGGAGATGAATTTCAAGGCGCAAGTGCAATTTTTCTATGGAGGCAGGGAGATTGAATCTCCGGAGCTGTTCTGGCGAGACCTGGGGCTGGACTGGTATGCCAAGGCTGAGCACTTCATCGGCAACCATCAGGAATTGAAAACAGCTGCAGGGCAGATCATCGGCGCTGAGACCGACCCTGAGAAAAAGCTGAGAAAGCTCTATGCTCGCGCCCAGCAAACCCGGAACCTGAACTATGAAAGCGAGCGCAGCCGTGCGGAAGGCTGGCAAGAGGCGCTCAAGCCCAACGAGAACGTGGTGGACGTATTTACCCGCGATTACGGGTGGCGCAACGAAATAGCAGAGCTATTTGCTGCGCTGGCGCGCAGCGCGGGTTTTCAGGCTGATCTGCTGCGGGTTTCCAGCCGGAGAGACAGGGTTTTTGATCCCAAGTTGTTGTCTGAAAATCAGCTTGCGGCAGAGATTGTAAGAGTGAATTTAAATGGAGCAGACCTGTTTCTGGATCCAGGCAGCAGGTTTTGCCCCTTTGGTTTAATTGCCTGGACTTATACGTCTGTGCCTGCGCTGCAATTAGACAAAAATGGCGGATCTTTTGTGGTGGTTCCGACAGCCACGGCGGACAAGAGTGTTATTCGCAGGAACGCCGATGCGACTCTCAGCGCGGATGGCGAGCTGCGCGGCGAAATCACGATCGAATTCAAAGGGAACGAGGGGCTCCGGCGGAGACTCGATGCTTTGCAAACCGATCAAACTGGCCGGCGGCAAACCATGGAGGACGATCTTGAGTCGTGGCTGCCTCCCGGATCGGTGGTGGAATTGAAAGACGTACAAGGCTGGGATTCCAGCGAAGAGCCGCTGGTAGCTCACTTCGCTTTTCAGTCGAGCGGTTTTGCTACGCCTGCGGGCAAGCGACTGCTATTTCCAGCCAGTCTCTTTCGCTCAAAGCAGATGGAAGCATTTACCTCGAGCGAACGCAGATACCCCGTCTATTTTCCTTATACATTTGAAGAGATAGATAAAGTTACCCTCCACCTTCCTGCTGACTATTCACCACCCGCAGCCTTACCCAGCGGACAGGACGTTCATCTGCCCTCCAGCCGTTTCATTACGACTCGATCAGCGTCCAACGGCCAATTGTTTCTGACCCGCGCACTGGTAGTGAACAGCATCTACTTCCAACCGGACAAGTATGCGGCACTGAAGAGCTTTTTTAACAAACTGAGAGCGGCTGACGAAGAACAGGTTGTGCTGGAGCAAAAAAGCAGGTGAGCTCTGCATTAAGCCCGCGATCGATGTGGGCTGAAGGGTTGCAGGACCGTGGGCAGGGTAAATTAAGGTTATCTACTGCGGTTAAGGAAATGATCCTCGCATGCTGAAACAACTCTGGCCAAAGCACCTGATTTGGTGTATATATCAGTTCCATAGTGGCCTCCCCTAGTGTTTGAATCCCCTCCAATGGGTGAAAAAATGCGTATTGTCCGGTATGGGCTTGTTTGTTTTTGTATAGTGATGGCTTCGCTTTGCCTTGCAGATCAGAAAGAAGACTGGCAACCGATTACCCAGGAAGATCTCCAGATCAAAGAAGTTCCCGGCAGTCCGGGGGCGGCAGCAATCCAGTTGTATTACGCCAATTATATTGACGATTCTACGCAGTCAGAATTCGAATATCGCCGCATTAAGATCCTGACCGAAAAAGGCAAGAAATGGGCCGATGTTGAGATTCCGGCCGGCGACGGGCTTTCGGTGCGCGATCTGAAGGCACGCACGATTCGACCGGATGGCTCGATTGTGGATTTCACCGGCAAGCCATTCGAAAAAACTATCATCAAAGGCCGAGGAATCAAGATACTGGTGAAAACCTTTACCCTGCCCGAGGTGGGCGTGGGCAGCATTGTGGAATGCAAATACAAGCTGGTTTATGAATCCAGTTTTACTTCAGATAACTGGACCGTGCAGCACAGCCTCTTTACCGTGAAAGAAGATCTTGCCTTTAAACCGTACGAAGGAGGTCTCAGGGGAGAGTATTTCTATGAGGAGGGTGCTCGGCTCGCGTGGGTCGGACGCCATATCACGAAGGAGCAAGAGCCACGGGTGGATAAGAAAAACCATGCCCAGCTTGAGCTCCAAAATGTACCCGGCTTTGAGTCAGAAGAATACATGCCGCCGGAAAAAAACTATCAATCATCCATCCATTTTTTTTATATCAATCCGGAAATCAAGACGACGGATGG
>DATDGH010000264.1:0-1602 GCA_036522215.1 Candidatus Angelobacter sp.
GTTTGCCAGTGTCGGATCAGTCTCATATTCCATCCCCTTTACTACGCCGACAATTTTCCGTGGAGTGTCTCCCCCGATCGTGAGCTGATGATTGAGAACGTCCTGCGGCAGGCCAAAGCTACCTGCAAATCGCTCATTGACGACAGCAACCCTGGCGCCGGAACGGATTTCAGATTCTGTGAATTCCCGGCCATATAGCATCCGTGCGCCCATGGTTTGGAAATATCCCGCCAAAATCGGAACTAAAGTAGAGTTGCGTCCTGCTAGACGACCATCCAACCCGAATGGTCCTCCCACAAATGCCGAGGCGTACAGCGGAAGAAATTCTGTAGCACTCGCAGTGCGAACGCCTGGAAGCGCACGGACGCGATCGAGCACCTCTTCAAAATAAGGGAGCTGTCGTTTATTCACCTGGTGGGTCGTGCCGTCCAGAGAGATGCCCACAGTAACAACTTCCGCCACATCGTAGCCGCGATCGATTTTCATCAAACGGGCAAACCCGCGTCCCAGGCATACCGATGCTGCCAAAAGAATCATGGTGAGCATTACCTGCGCGCCCACCAGACTTTGGCGAAACAACCGCGAGGTGCTCGTCTTGCTGGAACTCCGGGCCCCGAAAGCGTGAATGCGGCCGGCATAGACGGAGGGGAAAGCGCCCAACGCCAAAGTTGTACTTACTGACACGATCAGCGTGAACGCGAGGACGCGTGCATCTAAGATGTAATAAGACTCTGCGCCGAGGGGTGGAGGCTGGACTTTGGCCGCGAGGGACGTTATCCAAAAGGCCAACAGCAATCCGAAGAGAGTAGCAACCAAAGAGAGGAGCAGGCACTCGGTGAGCAACTGTCGCGTCAGCCTGCCCCGACTCGCACCCAGAGCGGAGCGCATCGACAGTTCCGCCGCACGATCGGCGGTGCGGGCGATCATGAGATTCGCAACATTCGTGCACGCAATCAACAAGACCAACACCACAGCGCCCATGAACAACAAAGAGACATTCTTCACCGGGCCGGCGAGTCCTTCCTGAAGTGACGTGATGCTGGGGCGCGAATTGGAATTGTCCGTTCCTCCCGTTTTCTGCGAGAGTCGTTTTACCTCCACGGCAAAGGCGGCACGGGCCTGCGGCCACGAGATCCCAGATTTCAATCGCGCGATGGTAGCCCAGCCATTGTTGCCGGGACTGAACGCTGCCGGCTTCCAGAGAACCGCTTTGCCTGGGTAATCAAAGCCCGGCGGGGCGACGCCAACAATGATCAGGGGCTTTCCATCAATTCTGATCGTAGCGCCCAGGACCTTTGGGTCGCCTCCGTAAAGCTCTTGCCATACTGTGTAACCAATCACCGCCACGGCGTTGCGTCCGGGCAATCCCCAGCCGGTACCGTCCACATCATCATCAGGGGTGAATCCGGTTCCGAGCACCGGCTGTATGCCCAGCACTGAGAAGAAATTCCACGATGTCTGGGCCACGTGGGCTCGACTCCCTACGCGCATCCCGCCCAGGTTCACATCGTTTTCTTCAACCAGCGCGGCATCGGAGAGATAGGCGCTCTGCTGCCGCCATTCGTGAAACTCTTTCGCACTGCCGTGTGGCGGAATGAAATC
>DATDGH010000265.1:0-6045 GCA_036522215.1 Candidatus Angelobacter sp.
CCAGCGCAATCACCGCAGCGGCTGCTGCCAGCCATCGGAAATGCAGTGGCCTGGCTTGAGGCAACTCCTGCTTCCAAGCCAGCAGTGAGGCGCTGCTCTTGCTCTTTTGGGCCTCTTTCCGACACGCGGGACATTCACGCAAATGGTCCTGAACCAGAAGGGCGCGCGCAGGTGAGAGGCTGGCGGTCTGATGCTGCTGGAGAAGGATCCGCACGTCATTGCATCCGCGAATGGAATCAAGCCGGGCGGATTGAGCCGTCTGCATCTCTGCTGTCAATTGCTGCCACACGCGCTCGGCTGAAGCCTGCATGGTGGCAGCGCCAGGCTCCTCCTGGCGCAGCGCGGCGATTGCCTGCTCTAATTTCTGTTTCGGATTTTCCTGGTAGTCCATTAGCGTGCACCTCTCGTCTTCATCGTTGCCCCATAGTCTTTGCGGAGTTGAGCACGCGTCCGATGCAGCGCCACGGCAACCACTGCCGCTGAGGTCTTCATCATGCGGGCAATTTCCTGGTTGCTGTAGTCTTCAATGAAACGCAGGACAAACATCTCTGCCCATCTCGGGTTCAAGCGGCCCAAAGCTGCGCGCAACCATACGCTCAGTTCGCGGGTTTCCTGAAGCCGGCTCGCGGATTCAGTTCCCACGATTTCCGGCTGGTCGTCGAGTGGAAGATTCTGATTGTCCTTGCGGGTACGCAGCAGATCCAAAGCTGCGTTCACGGCGGCACGGTGCAGGTAGGCGCGCAGGTGGTGGATTTCCGGCGTTTGCTCCAGGCGTAGCAGCCGTAAAAACACAGTCTGCAGAACGTCTTCGGCGTCACTGGAATTTCCGGTGACCCGATAGGCTGCGCGGAATACCAGCTCTTTATGATCGGCAAAAAGTCGCTCGATCCCGAGCTGGCCCAGCGAACCCTGGCTGGCGATGATTACATCCATGTTGGCCTGCGTTACCGGCATTATGGCCTGCATCTGGCGGTGCTCCTCTGATCCTATGACGAGGAAGAGAGGGGATTATTAACAGCAAAATCTGGTAATTGAGTAATTTAGTAATCGGGTAATTTAAGACCAAAAGCCAAATCAGAGCTCCTTGACCGCAACTCTGTTGCGGCAGCCGCGAAAATGGTAAGGGGGAAGGCACACATCTTCTGCTCCTCCCATACCTGAGTTATATACGGTTTTGCCGATATGAAAGTTCCCTTACAGCGGTTCCCAAGTCTGGCACTCAGACACGCTGACTGGGGCCGGCGAGGGAGTTCCCTCCCGGCCGCGCACGACTCCGTCTGAAGTGGAACAGAAGCTTTTCCTGCCCTGATTGGCATCAGTGGGAGTAGCAAGGATCACATAGTCATCGCACACTCTACCATTACAAACCCCAGTAATGTTGAACTTGAAATCATCGTGGTAACACCATCTTCCGGAACAGCCCAGGGTTGCGTCAATCAAACAAGCATGGTCTTTGGTTGGGGCGTTGCCTTCACAGCTGCCGCCGGGATTGGGCCCGAGGGTTGCAAGATCACGGGCATAATGGGCATAGGTGATCTGATACTGGGACTCAGCCATGGTCAATGTACGCAAAGTGGCGGCAGCTGAGGCTTGATTGGCGGCATTTTTTGACCGCATGAGATTGGGAATGGCGATTGCTGCCACCGCCAATGCGGCACTCGGATCAAGGCCACGACTTCTGCCGGTTATGCGAATAGCGTCCTCGGACCCGTAGAGGCTAGTAGCGCTGGGTTTGCTGTAATGTGACATCAGCTCGAGAATCTGTCCCTGCTCAGCCGGCGCCATCCGGGCTATAGGGCCAAGGACTTTTCCTAAATTCTGATAAATAATTCCGGATGCGCCATTTCCCTGGTCGCGAGGCAGCAGGTCCTGGAAATCGCTGGTTCGAGAGAGAGAGTTTCCGTTGCGCCGAATTCGAATGGCGTCTTTCACCGTCTGGCGGCTTCCGCCGACAATCAGAAAGCCATCGGCAAAGGCACATTCGACCTCAACAGGTTTTGGCCCGCTGCCAAATTGGAGGCTATAATAACTCACTCCCTCATCGGTTTCCTGCTGCACCTTGACTCCCTCGGGCTGTTTCGCATTGGCCACGGCAATCAATTGCTTCAGGGTGTGCTCCATTCCGTTGGCGTCCGCGAGTTGAGCAATCACTTTCCATGCAGGCATCGGCATGACGTCGCCATCCACCGCAATAACCAGTTGTCCAGCCAGCTTGCTGAACAGGTCTTCTTTTAGCCGGATTTTAAGCTCGGTTTCCAGTTGCGCGAGACCGACGTCCGACGTGGGATTTGCAGCCAGCGCGAAGTTTCTGATGTCGTCAAATACCTGAGAAGGACTCTTGAGATTGAAGGCGACAACGTAGGCGGCATCAGGGGAAATGAAGTCCAGACCGGTGAGTGGCGCCGGCGCTCCCAGCCAGGCGGCAATTCCCTTTCGCGGGCCCATAAAGCTCAGCTCCGCGGTGCTGGAGGCCGTGCCACCGGAATAGTGACCTTCGCCAACCACATACTTAAGATCAGCAAAGCCGCTCTGCTGCAACAGAGCTTCATCCTTGTCACTGATGTGCGGACGCAAGCTGAGAAGCTCATGGAGGTCGGCGGCAAATACCACGCCTGCGCCATTCTGATACTGTTGTGCGATCTTTTCACCAAACGGACTGCTGCTGAATTTGGCGCCGTTACGGTTGAGCTGGGCATTGAAATTTTTGAGAGCAGTGAGATCAGTGGCCCCAATCACAAAGTCAGAGCGGACAAGTAGAAAAAATGGTTTGTGGGAGGGTTGGGCCTTTGCCAGTGCAAGCTGTTGCGGCGTGTAGACGTAGACCGGTGGCCTGGTTTTATCGGCATACTGGCCGACAAGCTGCTGAATAAATGCGCGCAGGCCCGGCTTACGCGCCTCTGTCATCAACAGCACTGATCCACCCTTGGTGTTCACCGTGCCGGAGATTACGATCTCGTCTCCGAGAAATCCTAAAAGCTGATAGGTTTTATCGATCACCTCATCCACGATGGGGGCGGCCATACCAACTTTGTTGCGCCAAAAGTCATTCAAGACTGAGCTTTCCTGCAATTCCTGGTGGAAGATTTGGCTGGCCTGATGCAGTGCTTCGCCATAGTTAGGAAGGCCGGCGAAGAACGAAGTGGACGAGGGAAGCGATGGCAGCAGCCGGCTTTGGGTACGCGGCGCGGGAAATTGGACGCCCTGGGCCATTTTTTCCTGCAGGCGACCAAGCTCCTCCATCAATGGCTTATATTCTTCAGCGGTTTGAGAGGAGTGCTCCTGATGTTTTGGAGCGGCTGATTTGGAACCGCTGCGGCCGACCGCATGAAGTGCAGGGCTGTTCTGCAGGGCAAAGGCGCAAAGTGCAAGAACGACCGTCGCGCCCAGGATCAGCCACCAGAGATTCCGCCGTCCGGATACCGGCGGTTTTGGATTCTGCTCCGGCTGTTGGCTGTCTAATTGGATAGGACCGTCATCCTGGCGCATTGAGTGTTCCCTCTCATGGAATTGTGGTGGAAAAATCTAAGATAATCTTTTTTTCATCAACTTACGAGCATAAATACGCCTTATGAGTGACGAAAGTTCCACTCCGGCCTGAAGTCCGGCGCTTCCACCTGTTGGGCCAGAGCAGATCCCGCCCATCAGTTTAATCGGCGGTATGGTTTAGAATTTTTGCTGCGCATGCAGATCGAGCTTCCAAGACAGTTTAACGTCGCTACCCATTTCCTGGACCGCCATCAGCGGGAGGGACGCTCTGATAAAGCTGCGATTGAGTGCGGCGAAGAGCGAATCTCCTACGGGCAACTGCTAGAGCGAGTGAATCTTACGGGGAACGTGCTGAATAAGTTGGGCCTTCGGCCGGAAGAGCGGGTAGCTCTGCTTTTGCTTGATACTCCGGACTTTGCTTATTGTTTCTTTGGCGCCATCAAGATTGGCGCCGTTGCCGTGCCCTTGAATACTTTGCTCAAGCCTGCAGAGTATGAATACATGCTGAATGACTCGCGAGCGCGAATTCTGATTGTGGCAGAATCGCTGTATCCACAGATCCAGGCCATCGGCAAAGAAAATCTGCATTACCTGGAGACAATTGTTGTCGCCGGCCAGCCGGTAGATGGCCTGAGCTGCTTGCAACAGCTCAGGAATGAAAGCTCCAGCGAATTACAGGCTGAACCGACCTGCAAAGATGATCCTGCCTTTTGGCTTTATTCTTCCGGGAGTACGGGCTTTCCCAAAGGCTGCGTCCACCTTCATCATGACATGGTGGTTTGCTCCGAACTGTACGCCAAGGGGACTCTGGGGGTCAGCGAAAACGATCGCCTGTTTAGTGTGGCTAAACTGTTCTTCGCTTACGGACTAGGCAATGGACTTTATTTTTCGCTGGCAGTGGGCGCTACCAGTATTCTGTGGCCGGGATCACCTTCCCCGGCCAACATCTACCGCGTGATTGAGAAGTTCAAACCGACATTATTTTTCTCTGTGCCTTCAAACTATTCGTCGCTGCTCTCCTATCAGCGCGAGCAAGGCCCGGACTTTGATCTCTCCAGCGTGGGTTATGGGGTTTCGGCAGGCGAAGCGCTTCCGGCGCCAATTTTCCATCGGTTTAAGGAGCGCTTTGGAGTGGAGATCCTGGACGCCATCGGTTCAACGGAGGCGTTGCATATGTTCATCGCCAATCGTCCGGGCGCGATCCGGCCCGGCTCAAGCGGGCAGATTCTTCCGGGTTATGAAGCCCGTATTGTGGATGAAAATGACCAGCCGGTAGCGGATGGCGAGATTGGAAATCTCCTTATTAAAGGTGACGCGGTTTGCGCCGGTTATTGGAACCAGCATGAGAAGACCAAGGAGACTTTTCAAGGACACTGGCTCCGTACCGGGGACAAATATTATCGTGATCGCGATGGTTACTACTGGTACGTAGGCCGCTCAGACGACATGATGAAGGTGAAGGGCATGTGGGTGAGCCCGGTGGAGGTGGAGAGCACGCTTCTGGAACATCCTTCGGTGCAGGAGGCGGCGGTGATCGGCCGGGACGACAAGAATCAGCTCCTGAAGCCCGCTGCCTATGTTGTTTTGAAGAATGGCGAGCAAAGTTCACCCGAATTATCGGAAGAACTGAAAAAATTGCTCGCCCAAAGGCTGGCTCCTCACAAATGTCCTCAGAGTATTGAATTCATTTCCCAGCTCCCCAAAACGGCAACGGGAAAGATCCAGAGATATAAGTTAAGACAGTTGGTTTCCGCACGTGAGCAGGCGTGAGGCTCGCGATAGAATTGATACTGTTTATCAATAAGGAGGGATTTCGCATGAAGGCGCACAAAATTGGACGGATTGCGGTTGGCATTCTCATCCCAGCGCTCGGAGTTCTGGCCCTGGCGATGGCAGCGGCAGGCGGCTACCACCAGATCAAGAAATATACGTTTGGCGCAGCCGAGGGCAGTACGCGCGAGTATTTTGACTACATCACGGTTGATTCGGCTGCCCGCCGTGTCTACCTGTCGCATGGCACAGAGATCAAGGTGATTGATGCTGACAGCGGCGCTGTGATTGGCAATATCACGGGCTTAAAACAGGACCACGGGGTCGCCGTAGCCGCTGAGTTTGGCCGCGGATTCATCACCGACGGCGGCCAGGGCAAGGTAGTCATGTTCGATCTGAAGACCCTTAAGATCACGGGTGAGGCCAAAGCGGACCAGGATGCCGATAGCGTGGTCTATGATCCTGCCTCCAAGCGTGTCTTTGCCATGAACGGAGACCCTAACAGCTCCACGGTGGTCGACGCCAAGAGTGGGAATGTGGTGGGGACGATTGCACTGGGCGGGGCACCGGAGTTCGCTGTCGCCGATGGCAAGGGAACGATTTACGTGAATCTCGAAGACAAGAACCAAGTTGCTGCGATTGATTCCCAAACGCTGAAGGTGAAATCACGCTGGCCGGTTGCTCCTGCCGGAGCACCAACCGCCCTGGCTCTGGACCAGCAACACCGCCGTCTCTTCAGCGCCGGACGCAATCCCCAGATGTTGGTGGTTATGGATGCCGATAACGGAC
>DATDGH010000266.1:0-5572 GCA_036522215.1 Candidatus Angelobacter sp.
GCGAGATGAATCTCGAAATGGCTGCGGTCCAAGTGTTGAAGGAGAACAGAGAAGACGCGCTCAGCCCCCCCCGCCTCCAGATCGGGTATGCACAGGAGCAGCTTTCTCCGTTGTGATGTCACGGGCTTTTCGCTGGCCCTCTCGTAGGTAGGTTGGGAAGCGATCACTTTGATGACAAGGCTACCGCCGACAAAATCTTTTGGGTTATGGCCTCCTGCAGCCGCGGTTAGCTAAGGAAATTATGTCATGAAAAATGGAAATGATCGCTGTTTGGAACCCCATGGAACTCATTCGAAACCAAAACAAAACCGGGCTGGCTCAGCGCCAGCCCGCAATTACTAACGAGAGCTAAAACAATCCTAGTTCCCCAGGATGTAAGTTGGTGTACCGTTACCACCACCATTGTCGTGGACTCGATTGGTACCGGTGTTCGGAGTGGTGGAGGTAGCGTATGCGAAGATGTTTCCGCTAGGCCCGTTATAACCGACTCCGCTGTTGTAGGCGATCGTAGAGCGCGAGATAATGAGGCTGCCGCCACCCGACGAAGTCACTCCGTTATTGCCGCCAGTGATCGAGCCATTGTCAAAGCTTACGATGGCACCTGCGGCGGCTTGGACGCCATTGTTGCTGAAGGTCGTCACAGTTGAGTTGTTGATGGCTACCTTCGCCGTTCCGCCCGATGCTGAGGCGAAGATGCCAACGCCCTGGGCAGTCAGGCAACTGGCGGGCACACAAGTGCCTATGTTTTCTATCACGGTATTGATGATGGTCACGGCCGCGTTACCGCTCGGCTCAAGGTCGATGCCGGCGTTGCTGAAGCCAGTGACGTACACATTCTCGATGTCGAGTTCCTTGATGGGATTAATGAGCCGAATTCCGCTGAGGCCGGCATTGCCGTTGCCGCCCCCCAGAAGCCCATCGAATCTAAGGTTGCGAATGATCACAACGTCATTCGGGCTGCTCGTCGCTACCACGATTCCGTTGGTTCCAGCCACCAGGACTGAAGCCACCTGGCCTCCCCCGCCGTCAAGGGTAATGGATTTCGTAATGGTAAGTGCTCCGAACCCGCCTGGATCCAGAGCGTCAATCTCCCCACCAGGGGCCGTCTTGGAGATGGCGCCGGCAAACGTCTTGCACGGTGCCGTGCGGCTGCAGGGATTGGCGTCATCGCCCACGCCCGAAACCCATGTCCGGGTTGCTTGGGCGCTCATGAGTGTTGTACCTAACAAAACAATCGCTAGACAAGCCAGCAAATTGATTTTGCGCATTTCTTCTTCCTCCTGTCTTAATCTTTTTAAGTTTTGTCCCAGGTTTGCCAAACGAGGGGGAACGTCTTTCCCGCAGGGCAAATGCGGGCTCTTTGTTTTGTAGTGGGGGCAAAAACCGAACGAGCTTACCACAAACTCGATTTTCATTCCACTAGTAATTAGAAAACGTTCATGACCGGCAAATCCCTAACCCATAAAGAATGCCTCGATTGTAAGGCGCTAAGGAAGGGGCCAGAAAGACCATGGCCGCCATGCGGGTGGGAAGCTGGGTTGCGCTGCTTGAATAAAGCCCTTCTCCTTGACTGTCCGCGGTGCAATGGCTGGAAGGAACAGATCTAGTGTCGGCGGATCTGCCTGAGCCGAACGCGAGTCCATTGCTCGGCGCGATACGCCTTTGCAAATACGTAATCCATTGGACTGCGCCTTCGACCCACATAGTGTGAGATCACCGAACGCCAGTCCGTTAACCCGGCTCCAAATTCCTGCAGATTAGAGCGGAAGCGACCAACATCCGCCTCACTCCAGGAATTCAGATGTAGGCAGACAGTCCAGATACCAAAGGGCATTCTGCGGAAATGCCAGAGTTGCTGCGGAACCCACGTCATTCCAGTTGAATCACGATATGGATAAAGCGAATAGCCGTCGCTGAGGTATCGAATTCCAATTTCGTCGAGGGCCCGCAAAGTGTTGGCGTCGAACGAGTGCCCCGGAGCGATCCACAATTCAGGATGCACGCCCTCGTGTTCGAGAAGATCTCGGGCCCGCTGCAATTTTGATCTCTGCTCCTCGAAGCTGAGACCGCTGAACTCACTCCATCGATTGAGCTTTAGTATTCCACCATCGCGCGTCGCGTGAAGGTGTTGATAGCCGTGCAAGCCGATGCTCCACCCGCGCGCCTGCCAGACGCGCACCCTATTCCAAAACTCTATATTGGACTCAGCAGCCTTGAGTTTTGGATCTTGATTATCAGGGACGATGGCTAGAATGGGCTTGGTCCCAGCGCCCAGAAGTGCCTCCTCAATCTGTTCCCAGATGGGCCAGTTCATCGTTGAACAGATATCGTCGAAGCGGACTAGGTATTGCGCGCTCATACTTCCGTAATCCTCGTGTCTCGCTTGCCAAGCGGATCAGTCACGCTAGGGGCAGGATTCTGCTCCGGTTTAGCCAGAATTGTAATGGCCGAGGACCCAAGAATTCGTGCTACCCTGCTTCTGCCTTGTAAGGTGAAGCGTCGGCCAAGCATTCGATGTCCGCTATACCACAACTCCAGTGGATCGATTCCCTCAACCCTCCAGCCACATCTGGCCAGTCTTCGGCGCCAGCTCCGAGAGTGAAAAATAAAGTGTTCCGTGAGCCAATTTCCTTTTGCTCCAAGACGGTGCAGAAGCAGTACATTGACTAGGAGCTGGGGGAGTCGCGCTGACTTCGCTGTGGTTTGTGGCGGCCCGCATCTCGTGTCAGCATCGGCCCCAGACAGAAATTTTCGAAGCAGTAACTGTGCCTTGGCAGGATAATGAAGGATCGAACTCCAAAGCCGCCAGGTAGATGTTGGCACTACATGGACGGCTACGCCCTCCGGACGAAGCACCCGCCTCATCTCCCTGTAAAGCTCCTGCTCCCAAATCAAATATTGCAATACATGGGAAGAGAAAATAATGTCAAATGAAGCATCGGGGAAAGGAATGCTCTTCCCATCGTATTCTCTCACCTCAGCGATGCGCTGTCCTCTGTATCCACTGCTGGGGAGATCCAAACCGACTGCCGAGCGGCAAATCGAGGAAAGTATCTTGAGTTGAAATCCGGATCCGCTGCCTAGTTCAAGCAGGTCCTTTCCCCGAAACCAACCGCCGTAATGCTCTAAAACCCGCTCCAGTTCCTCGGCTCGAAGCGCCTGGATGTGGTCGATCCACTCTGACGACATCATCCATCACGCTCAAAAACGAACTCATTGCAACCCAATCCCCTGCCTTCCGCCTTGAGATTCACCAGCGTGAAGTTCCTCTTTTTGTAAAAGTCAAAAATTTCACTCGGTTTTGCCACCTCGAAAGGGTAGCCTCCCAGCCAGTCGAGCAAATCGACCTGATATGTCATACCCCTCGGGCCCTGGTGGGCGGCATATCTGGTAAACGGATTCTTGCGCTGAAATATCGCGTCTACAATGAACCCTTTGATAAAAAAGTAGGTGCTAAAGAAAGCTATGAACGGAGGCCGAAAAACGGGGAGGTGGCTGTACATCCTCTTGATCCTTTTCCAGTTCCTCGACTTCAGTCCTTCGTCGTTGTAAATGGCAATGAACAACTTGCCGTTTTTGCGCAACGGAGCAATCACGTTTTCCAGGGCCTGCCACATGTTTCCCGTGTGGTGAAGAACGCCCCAGGAGTAGACAATGTCGAATTGACCAAGACGCGAGAGATAGTCCAGGTCGAGCACGCTTCCCCGCTCTACCGTCCAGGCCTCTGCACCTTCAAAATATCGGCGCTTGAGCTCTCCTGTGCAGGCAACGCTTTCCGTATCGTAGTCAAAGGAGTGGACGCGGGTGGCCCCGAGCCGCATGGCAGCCAGGGAAAAAAGGCCGCTCCCGCTTCCAACGTCAAGGAATGACTTCCCCCTTAAGTCCTCAGTTTCCAGCATGGCGCTCAGTGACTTCTCGGCATCGGCGATGCGCTGCTCGTCCAGCACGCGCAGAAACCGACGCCAGTTCTTGCCAAACTCAAATCTGACCTTTGCGCGCTCCACCTGCGGTTCGCGATCTGTAGTCAACACAGAATTGTCAGGCAATCCTTCCCTCCCATCCTCGCACGCTGACAACATCCTGCCGTAACCAGCTCCTAAATCAGGACTTCGTTCCCGGGGAAAACCACAGCGTATGTGGCGCTGCGTCCGTGAGTCCCTGCTGCAAAGGGCGGATGTACTCTGAAAAATGCAACCACGGGTGATAGTAGGCCCTGCGCACAGCCGCCTTGGAATTATCGAATGCATATCCCTCATACCCTTTGCTAATAAGCTCCTCGATGACTTCGCAAGCGGTTCGGCCGCGCTCGGCAAGCTCAAGGGGATGTAATTCAAGCAGGATACGGCGATAACGGTGGCTGCTCAGCCCGGAGTCCATGCCTTTCAAAACCATATCTTCCGCTCCCTCCACGTCGATTTTCAGGAGGTCAATGGTCTCGATTCCAGCTTCGTCCAGCAGTGGATCGAGCTGCCGGGAAGAGACGTTCAACGTAATCTCATCTGCAGCGTCACCCTCGATCAGCCTGGAAATCCCCCAATTGTTTCCGCCGTGGTCGTGAGCAGCCAGAAGCAGACTAGAGTCCCGGTCGGCAATTGCCACTTCAAAGACCTGCACCTGTTTAAGGTTGTTGCGTTCTACGTTTGCCTTCAATCTGCCGAAAATCCGGGGATCGGGCTCCATCGCGGCTACTGTTCCCGATGTCCCCACCAGATATGCTGCCACCAGTGTGAACAAACCCCAATTCGCCCCAACATCCACGAACCTCATCCCGGGTCTCAGCACACCACGCAGGAATGCGATTTCCTGGGTTGCAAAGCAGCCCGCAAAGAAAACGTCGCGGGCCACCATGTCGCGGAGGCAACAATCAAATTGGTAACCCCCGATTTCCGCGGGCATCCTGCCAATGAATCTTGCTTCCGATCCGCGGCACAACCACCCAATGAAACGTGACTTGGCTCTTGGTAATCGCCGGGTTATGCTCGCCGCGATGTTCGCCCACAGCGGAGCCGGTCTTAGCCACGAACCATCGGTAGGAACACGCGTGACCTCTTGCTCCGCCCGGCAGGTTGGCTCAGGCGATGAAACGAGTCTGTTAGAGTCTGCGGGCATCAAACTACCTGATTCTAACCGGAGATCCCCTTCGCCGAGAGTAACTCCTCAAAAAGTTGCTGCCATAAGGACAAAACCCGCTCGCGGCTGAAGCGTTGGACCACCTCCGGGGCGCGAGTGGCGAGTCGGGCTCGTTCCTGCGGGTCACTCATAAGTCGGTCAAGCGCCACAGCCAAAGCAGCTACATCCCCCACCGGCACCAGGAGGCCGTCGGTCCCATTGCGAATGACCTCGCGTGGCCCCTCCGGGCAATCAAAGCTTACCACTGGCAGGCCGCAAGCCATCGCTTCAGCCAAAGCCATCGGAAAGCCCTCGAACCTGGAGGAAAGGACAAACACGTCCGCAGCGCAAAGAGCGGGAAATGGATCAGCGAGTTCACCCGCAAAATGAACTCGCCCAGCTAGTTTCAGGGCCTCGCTTTGCTCTTCCAGTTTCGATCGCAGCGGCCCGTCGCCAATGATAG
>DATDGH010000267.1:0-10808 GCA_036522215.1 Candidatus Angelobacter sp.
AAGCAGAAGTCGGTCCCGCTCAGGTCATTGTCAATGGTCTTGGGCACACCCACCAGCTTGACGCCTCGCTCAAAAAGCTTTTCTGAGACTGACTGAGTATCGTCACCGCCAATCGCAATCAGCGCTTCTACTCTTTGCCGATGCAGGTTTTCGATGCAGCGTTCCAGACCGCCGTCAATTGCGGCGGGATTGGTGCGGGAAGAGCGCAGAATCGTGCCGCCTCGAGGCAGAATTCCGGCTACCGCTTCCAGGTCGAGCGGACGCACCATGTCCTCCAGCACTCCCCGCCAGCCTTCCAGAAAGCCTATAAACTCATCGTTGTAGTGAAAGATGCCCTTGCGCACGATAGCCCGGATCACCGCGTTCAGTCCGGGACAATCGCCTCCGCCCGTAAGAATCCCGATCTTCATTGGTTCCAATCCGTCCTGTCCTTAACAAAAACGTTTAAGTAATCCAATTCTGTGAATTCCGTGTATGCGAATGCTAATCCAATATAATCGCCCATAAGAGAGCTGGTACACAAGAAGGGTTTTTATACTCTCTGGAGAAATTGATTTGTCCGAGCGAACTTTTTCCAGCTACGAAGAGTTTTTCACGTTTTATCTTGCAGAACACAGCGACCGGCACAATCGCATCATGCATGTGCTGGGAACGTTCCTGGGGTTGGCAGTTGTGGTGGCCGCGTTTGTGCTGCGGCACCCGATTTACGCTCTGGGATGGCCGATTGTCAGTTACGGATTTGCCTGGACCGGCCACTTCCTGATGGAAGGCAATAAGCCCGCCACCTTTGGTCATCCATTCTGGTCTTTCATCAGTGATTTCCGCATGGTGTGGTTAATACTGACTGGAAGGCTCCACAAGCGGATCGAGGATAAGACGAGTTCTGCAGCTCGTGGATAAAGTCAGCAGCTA
Source organism: Candidatus Angelobacter sp. (assembly GCA_036522215.1). Classification (GTDB taxonomy): domain Bacteria; phylum Acidobacteriota; class Terriglobia; order Terriglobales; family Acidobacteriaceae; genus Angelobacter. The sequence goes on from DATDGH010000267.1 coordinate 913, forward strand.
GCGTTGTACCATATGCCGCACCGGCGGCTCGCCCACGGCCACGGTTTTAAATGAGGATCGCTGGGCCTGCGCCTGCGTGCCCGTATCCTGGCCCTGCATAGACTCTGCCATGAAGTAGTACGTGGTGGCTGGATTCAGATGCTTGAGCACAACGCGATGCGTAAGTCCGCCCCAGGGCATGCTTGCCGTGTGATCGAGTTTCTCCGGGTCAGTCCCGTAATGCAACAGAGTGCCTGCGTTCACATTGGTGGACCAGGCAATCTGCGCCGTGGAATCTGTAATCAGTTCGACAATGGGTCCATGAGTGATTTTTACGGCTCTAGTCTCATGGTCCGGAACCGTTGCTTCGGCGCCGGTTGTATTGGTCTGAGCGCCGGCGGCTGATGTCAGGGTGATACCTATCGCCAATATTAATGAAAGCCTTCTCAGCATCTGCATCTCTGCTCTTTGATGCATTCAGAGCTGCCAGGGTCTGCCAGCCTCAATTCGCAAAAAACGGAGCATTGCAGAATATGGCATGCTTAGGCAGAATAACCAGCGCGCTTTTTGCCTGAACCCTGAGAGAAATCCGATGAAGAGAATCATCAAAGTCCTTTTGTGGTTTGCCGTAGCCGCAGCCGGAGCGCTGGCGTTGGCAACCATCGCTCTGCACCGCGGAGAAAAGAACATCAACGCTACGTGGCTGGTGGTAGCCGCGCTCTGCACTTACGCGCTGGGCTACAGGTTCTACTCCAAATTCATCGCCGCCAAGGTTCTGGCGCTGGATGCCCTCCGGGCAACACCCGCTGAGCGGCTGGAGAATGGCCGCGACTTCGTTCGCACCAACAAGTGGTACCTGTTTGGGCATCACTTTGCCGCCATCGCCGGCCCCGGGCCCCTGGTTGGTCCGGTGCTGGCCGCGCAATTCGGCTATCTGCCCGGCACCATCTGGATTCTGGCCGGCGCCGTGTTTGGCGGATGTGTACAGGACTTCGTGATTCTTCTTTTTTCGGTCCGCCGCGACGGCAAATCGCTGGGACAGATGGCGCGTGACGAAATCAGCAAAGTAGCGGGCACGGTGGCCTTCGTTGCCGTGATCAGCATTCTCATTATCCTGCTGGCGGTAGTGGCGCTGGTCATCGTGAATGCGCTGCGACAGAGTCCATGGGGCACGTTCACCATCGGCATGACTATTCCCATCGCGTTGCTGATGGGCATCTACCTGCGTTATCTGCGGCCGGGAAAAGTGCTGGAAGCTTCCATCATGGGATTTGTGCTGGTCATGCTGGCCGTTTTTGGTGGGCAGTGGGTCTCGCACTCGCAAAGCCTCTCTAGTGTCTTCACATTCAGCGGGACGACCCTGGCGGTGCTGCTGATTGCGTACGGATTCGCCGCATCGGCGGTCCCGGTGTGGCTGCTGCTGGCGCCGCGCGATTATCTGAGCACCTTCGTAAAACTGGGGACCATTGCCATCCTGGTGGTCGGCATCATTGTGATTCGTCCTACATTGCAGATGCCTGCGCTTACGCGCTTCATCAACGGCACCGGACCCGTATTTGCGGGAAGCATTTTTCCCTTCGCATTCATCACCGTCGCCTGTGGCGCCATCAGTGGTTTCCATTCGCTGATTTCCAGTGGAACCACGCCCAAGATGATTGCTCGCGAGCCGCAGACGCGCATGGTGGGCTACGGCGCCATGATGGCCGAGTCGCTGGTGGGAATCATGGCTGTCATCGCCGCCTGCACCCTGCAGCCGGGCACATATTTTGCCGTAAACAGCGGAGCAGGCATGGTGGGACAAACGCCGCAAGCTGCCGTGGCCACCATCTCCCAGTGGGGCTATCCCGTAACTTCCCGGCAGATGGACGATCTGGCCAACCAGGTGGGCGAAAAAACTCTGTTCTTCCGCACCGGAGGCGCTCCGGCCTTTGCCCTGGGAATGGCAAAAATATTTTCTGACAGTCTGGGAGGAACTGCCGTGATGGCCATCTGGTACCACTTTGCCATCATGTTTGAGGCGCTTTTCATCCTCACTGTCCTGGACGCAGGCACTCGCGTGGCGCGCTTCATGGTGCAGGATGCGTTGGGACACGTCTGGGCGCCGCTGGGACGCACCAGTTCCTATCCCAGCATTCTGGTCACCAGCGCGCTGGTGGTGGCTGCCTGGGGATATTTCCTATGGCAGGGCCTGCAAGATCCGCTGGGAGGAATTAATTCTTTGTGGCCGCTGTTCGGCATCTGCAATCAGCTTCTGGCAACCGTTGCCCTGTGCGTGGCCACCACCATCATCGTGAAGATGGGACGGGCACGTTATATGTGGGTGACGTTGCTTCCCCTGGTCTGGCTGGTGGCGGTGACATTTACCGCGTCGCTGGAGAAGATTTTTCATTCCAATCCGCTGATCGGGATGCTGTCTCATGCCAACCAGCTTCTGGCCACCAACCCCGCGCCTGCTGACTTGGCGCGAAAGGTTTTTAATGATCGTCTGGACGCCGTGGTGGCCGGCTTTCTGCTGGTACTGGTTGCGGCAGTAGTGCTTGAGTCGGCCGGGCAATGGGTGCGAGTCATCTCCGGTCGCAAAGAAGCCTTCACGCGGGAAGCCCCGTTTGTGGCCACACGCTACACCGCGGAGGAACCGGCATGAGGTACTTACGTTCATTTTTCCAGGTTGTGCTCGCTACGCTACGAGAGATCTTCGATGAAAACGCTTACCAGCGCTTTCTGCTGCGTACAGGTAAACCGGTATCAACGGGTAGCTACCGCGAATTTCAGCAGGAGCGCGAAGCAGGAATGGCGACCAGGCCGAAGTGCTGCTGAGGAACCAACATACCCTTACCACTGATGACACGGATAACACTGATCAGCACTGATTTGAAGAAACTACCGCTCTTTCCCATGCCCCGATTTCCCCATGCCCCGATGTCCTGCTTGAGCTACACTCATCCCATGCGCGTCCTCGGTATTGACTGTGGCAGCGAGTACACCGGCTACGGTGTAGTGGAACAGTCAGATCAGCGTGAGCTTGTGTGCTGTGTCTCCGGCGCGATCAAGCTCAAGCCACGCGATGCCATGGCTGCCAGGCTGCAAAAAATATTTGTTGAGTTGACCACCATCATCGCAGTGCATCAACCAGAGATGGTCGCCATCGAAGACGTCTTCTATGCTGTGAATGTGAAGTCAGCTCTCAAGCTCGGACAGGTTCGTGGCGTGGCCATGCTGGCGGCATCGTCCTGCGGTTTGCAGGTCGCCGAATACGCGCCACTGGCCATCAAATCAGCAGTAGTGGGTTATGGCAAGGCGGAAAAACATCAAGTCCAGCAAATGGTAATGCGGCTATTGAAACTGCCTCTGCCGCCTCAACCCTCCGACGCAGCAGACGCCCTGGCCATTGCCATCTGTCACATCCATACTGCTGCAACTCTCAGTAAATATCAGGCGGCGAGTTCATGAAGGCTTGGAGTCTTTGCCATGTAGCTTGCCTCGATCCCGCCCGTTTGGAGTCGTTTGGTTTCTTTGGCACTTCATATGAACGGGCGGGAGAGAGGTCCCTACCCTCTAAAAAAATCTGTCGGGGCGTGCGCCCCGAGACATTGCGGAAGGGAGTAGGGTTCCCTCGCTCCACTCGGGATAAACTCCTAACTCTCACAATCCTTGTTCTGTTCAGCTTGACTGCCTTCGCCCAGGACCAGAACCAGCCACTCAATCCCACAGAACCCACCATCACCTTTGATCTTTACTGGCAAGCAGCTACTCCGCAGAACTACACCATCAAGGTTGAATCTTCAGGCAAGGCGAAATATGTCTCGCGGAATCCCACCCGGCCCGCAGAAGGATCGGAAGATGCACGCGATCCCGACTATGAAGTGGAGTTCTTGCTGTCACCAGCCAGTCGTGATCGGCTTTTTACACTGGCAAAAGACAGCGACTATTTTCATGGCGACTTTGAGTACAAACACAAAGTCGCCCATACTGGAAAAAAGACCTTGACCTACGCTGACCCCGCGCGGCATTTCCAGACCACCTACAACTTTTCAGAAAACAAGGATATTGACCAGATCACGAAATTGTTTCAGGGCATCTCCAACACCATCGAGCACGGCCGCAAACTCCAGTTTATGCGCCGCTTTGACAAGCTCAGCCTGGACACCGAACTGAAAGGCATGGAGGACATGGCCCAGAACGGCTATCTGGCGGAGATCCAGATCATTGCTCCCCTCCTGCAAAACCTCGCCAACGATTCCTCCATTCTTCATATGGCCCGTCAGCGGGCGCAACGTCTGCTGGCTGGTGCAACTGGCCAGGAACCGCACCCCTGATACTCATCATGGGGTTTTGGGCCTTTCAAATTACCAACTTACCAACGTCCGCAATCGCCAGGTTTTTCAGCGAGAACCGCGCCGCTTGCATCGAAAGGAGAACAGATTGCTCGCCTCCCAGCCCGAGGCTGGATTAAGGTGGGTAAGTAAACATCAAATTTGGTAAAGGCCAAAAACAACAGCTCGTTTCGCACGTTTCTGATCTATATACTTATAAGAGCAAGGAGTGAATTATGCTTCGCGACAAAGGGTTCTTCCTGTTGCTCCTTCTCGTGTTGACGTTATTGCTGGTGCCCTTTGTGCATGGGGATGATGATGAGCCTGGCTCCCATGTGCGCATCGTTCGTCTTAGTTACGTGGAAGGCAAAGTCCAGATCGCGCACCAGCAGGGCAGCGGATTTGAGAACGCCACCATGAATATGCCTCTGGTGCAAGGCGATCAGGTGCGTACCGCTGATGATGGCTGGGTTGAGATTCAGCTTGAGAACAGCGCCATCATTCGCCTGGCCCCGGAAAGCCAGGTAACACTCTCAGTGCTGACCCGTTTCCCCAGCGGCGCCACCGCCACCGAGGTTGATCTCGACCAGGGTGAAGGCGAATTCGCCGCTGCCGCCGGCAGTGATGATGGACCGTTTCGGGTCAACGTTCGTCAGCGCACGATTTCTCTCAAGCGCTCCAGCCGCTTCCGCGTCACCAGCGTAAATTCTGATCCCCTTGAAGTGGCGGTGTGGAAGGGCGAAGTCAGTATTTCCAATCCCGATGACGCCCAGGAAGTTTCCGTCAGAAAAAATGAAGTTTTCATGCTGGATCCGCAGGACGCCGGCCACTACGATCTGGAGAACCATGCCCAGGCCGACGATCTGGATAAATGGAGCGGCGAGCGCGATCAATACCTCAGCACCTTCGCTGCCAACAACAACTACACACCATCGCCCTATCAGTATGGAGTCAGCGATTTAAGCTACTACGGACAATATTCCAACGTGGTTGGCTGCGGTTATTGCTGGCAGCCTTATGGCGTGGGCGCTGACTGGGATCCCTTCCTGAATGGATACTGGATGAATTCCCCTTGGGGATTCACCTGGGTCTCTGCCTATCCCTGGGGATGGATGCCCTACCGCTTCGGTCAATGGGTCTTCATACCGGGATTTGGCTGGCGTTGGCGGCCAGGTGGGTGGAACAGGTGGGCTGCATTTCCTCGTGTGGTCAATCCTCCGGCCGGATTCAGGCCTCCATTTCCGCCCGCTGTCGGCGCCAAAGCCTCAGCGCCTGTGGGCGGTTCGGGTGCGATCAAATACAATGGCGGGCCTGCCAGGTTGACGGTTGATAATCAGCATGGCCGCCAGGTCATTTCCAATGAAAACCTGGTCAACGGTAACCCGGCAAAGATCGAGGTTCCGAACGCTGCCGGCAACGGAAGGGACAAGCCAGCGGAAAGATTCCATTCGCCATCAACCATGCCGGCTGCGAACAATGGTTCGCCGGCTGCGGGAACCCCTGTCTCACAAGGCGTAGTCGCGTCGCCGCCAACCACCGCCCACAAGGTCTCACCGCCGCCAGTGCATGTATTGCCTCCACCCACGATGCCGGTCTCTCGGTCACCGCAGGTAGTGTCGCATCCACAGTCGTATAGTCCGCCGGCCCGGTCTTACAGCCCGCCGCCTCAGCAGCGGTCCTACAGTCCGCCACCGCAGCGATCTTATAGTCCACCGCCGGCAGCAACCACGCACAGCGGGCCGCGCCGATAACTTGTCGAGAAGGGTTGTCGGATTTTTTCTCTGATCAGAGTGTATTCATCTGGAAGAAAGAATCACGCGCGGGTGAAATTGCCGTTCAGAGCACGGAAAACCTCCGCACTCTTCTCTAACGACAGCGCTTCAGCCCGCACGTCCATTCGCACCCCTGCTTGCTTAAGGCCATTGCGGACCTGCTGCTCCGTATAGCGTTTCTTCAAGTTGTTCAGCAGCGTCTTGCGCTTCATGGCGAAGGCCAGCTTCAGGAACTCGATGAATTCATGCGGCTCAACATTGAGTTCATCAAAGCGGGGTGCAACCCGCAATCGCAGCACGCTGGAATGCACTTTTGGAGGCGGGACAAATGCTCCCGGAGGCAAAGTGAACAGCTTCTCTACTCGGGTGTAGAGTTGCGCCGTCGCCGAGAGCAAGCCGTAGTCCCGTGAGCCGGGGTTGGCCGCAATGCGTTCTGCAACCTCGCGCTGCACCATGATTACCATCAGATCGAACTGGTCATGAAATTCGAACAGATGCAGCAGGATGTCTGAGGTGATGTAGTAGGGCAGATTGCCCAGCAGGTGCGCGCGCTCCGGTTTTTCCGGACGAAGATCGCCCAGCGGCCCAATCGTGCGGTGCAGAACGGTGCGAAAATCGATCGCCAGCACATCGCCCTCCAGCACTTCAACATTCGGATAGCGCGAGTATTTGATCCGCAGCTGGGTTGCCAGCATGCGATCGAATTCAATCGCGATCACGCGCCCGGCTTTTTGCACCAACCTTTCGGTCAGCGCGCCCCGTCCGGGGCCAATCTCCACCACCAGCGATTGTCCGATTTCACCCAGAGCGTCTACGATCTTTCCCGCGGCGTTGCTGTCCGCAAGAAAATTCTGTCCCAGCTTCGCTTTGTTAGAGCTGCGCAAATTGACCCCGCTTCTTCCTGCCATTTAGACTTTTTTTGAGCTACTGCATTGAGCTCGGAGGCCCCGTTTGAACATCGTTTTTGCCGCTTCTGAGTGCGTTCCGTTTTCCAAGACCGGCGGCCTTGCCGATGTGGTAGGCGCACTCCCCAAAGCACTGGCTGCACTCGGACACAACGTTTCCGTCTACTTGCCTAAATATAAACAGACAAAGATTGCAGATGCCAGGACCCTGCTGCCCAGCATCACCATACCTTTTGACGATCAATACCGCTTTTGTTCCATCCTGGACGGAGGCCGCCACGCCGATGTCCAATTTTACTTTATAGACTATCCGCCGTTTTTTGACCGCGACGGCCTTTATGGCACCTCCGCCGGCGACTACCCGGACAACGCTGAGCGCTTCGCCTTGTACTCGCGCGCTGTGCTGGAAGGTTGCAAGAGTCTGGGAGTACCGGACATTTTCCATTGTCACGATTGGCAATCGGCGCTGGTTCCCGTGCTGTTGCGCAGCAACTATGCCGATGATCCGGTATTCCGCAACACCTCCACCGTGTTCACCATCCACAACATGGGATATCAGGGGATCTTTCCTCCAGACATTCTTCCCTTGCTCATGCTGCCCTGGGACCTGCTGACCATCGACAAAATGGAGTTCTGGGGAAAGGTCAACTTCCTGAAGGCCGCACTGGTATTCTCCGACTACATCACCACCGTCAGCAGGAAGTACAGCGAGGAGATTCAGACTGCGGAATTTGGTTTTGGCCTGGATGGCGTGCTCCGCGAACGCTCCGGCGCCGTCACCGGCATTCTCAATGGCGTGGATTATGACGAATGGAGCCCGGAGACTGACAAGTTCATCGCCCAGCGCTACTCGCCTGAAAACCTGGAAGGCAAACAGGTTTGCAAGCGCGACCTGTTGCAGCAATTTGGCATTGCTCCGGGAAATCTCGACTTGCCGGTCATTGGAATCATCTCCCGCTTTGCCGCGCAGAAAGGTTTTGACCTGATTGCTGAAATTGCCGGCGAACTCGCGCGGCTGCCGCTGATCGTGACCGCTCTGGGCAGCGGAGACAGGGAATATGAAGAGCTGTTTCGCAAGGTCAACAAGCAGTTTCCCCAGAAATTTGCAGTCAAGATTGCCTATGACAATGCCCTGGCGCACAAGATCGAAGCCGGAGCAGATATGTTCCTTATGCCGTCGCGCTACGAACCTTGCGGGCTGAACCAGATGTACAGCTTGAAATACGGTACAGTCCCAATAGTCCGCGCTACCGGCGGATTGGACGACACCATTGAACCTTGGGACCCGACCACGAAGCACGGTACCGGCTTCAAGCTGACCCCTTATTCCGGCGCCGCGCTGCTGGCTACAATCCTGGAAGCCCTGCAGGCCTTCAAGGATAAAGCCGGGTGGAAAACGCTGATGCTCAACGGCATGGCCAAGGATTTCTCCTGGAATGCGTCAGCTCGCGAATACCTCAAGGTTTACGAACGGCTCAAACTCTCCCGTCGAGCGCCACGAGACATCCTTACCGCAGAAGATACAGAAGAACCCAAATTGGTAATCCGCTGAGCGATCCGCTCTGGAGATGCCGCTGCAAGCGCGGTGCAAGCCTGCGGAGCAGGCGTCATATTGATAGCCCACAGCGCGAGCTGTGGGTCAGCTGCGGAGCAGGCGCGTATAACAATAGCCCACAGCGCGAGCTGTGGGTCGCCTGCGGAGCAGGCGCGTATAACAATAGCCCACAGCGCGAGCTGTGGGTCAACGTAGGTTACCATTTAGAACACGCAGAGCCCGCGAAGCGGGCGACATATCATTCCCAGATATAGCGTTCATCATATTCAATTTCGTGTTTGCGCAAGAAGTAGACAAGTTCCTGTTTGAATGTGCGCGTTCGGTGGTGCCGTTCCTGATTTTGGATATATCGGACGACAGTATGAACATTCGATCTGCTCACGCTAAATGCGCCGTACCCAAGCTGCCAGGCGAACGAGGAGCGCTGGGGCCATTTATCATGTACCCAACCAGAAGAATTCGCTTTGATGAATTGCAGTGCCTCTGAAATAGAAACTGACGGTGGAAGGCTAATCAGCATATGGATGTGGTCCGGCATCCCATGAACCGCGTAGGCCTTGCCCTTGAGCGCCCGCGTTAGGCCGCCGAGATATGCGTGGAGTTCAGATTTTAGGTCATCTTCTATCAGAGGCTCGCGGTTTTTCGTACTGAATACAATGTGGGTTAGGAGATTCGTGTACGTCCTGCTCATTTCTTATCGTCGCCCCTGCTTCGCAGGCTCAAACTCTAAGCAGCCGCCTTCCTGCGCCGCGCAAAATAGAGGTACACCGGGATACCCGCCAGAATCACCACTGTCCCAATGATTGAATTTCGCAACTTGTCCGTAAAAGTGATGTACAGTAGCCCGGCCGCTGCCAGGACAAACAGAGCCGGAACCATCGGATATCCCCACGTACGGTAGGGGCGTGGTTTGTCCGCTTCACGCTGGCGAAAGACGAAGATGGTGCTTGCCGCAACCATATAAAAAAGCCACTCGGCAAAAATGGTCAGGGAGAGCAACTCCTGGAAGGCGCCGCCTATTAGAAGAAGGACAATAGCAAGCAGTGCCTGAACCACCAGCGCCAATGATGGAGTTAGAAAACGCGGGTGGACTTCCGCCAGAGCGCGGAAAAAGTATCCATCGCGGGCCACAGCAAAAGGCACCCTGCCCCCGCTCATGATGGTCCCGTTAAGCGTCACCAGCATGGAGAGCGTCATGCCCGCCGAAACCACTGCCGCGCCCCAGTTCCCAATCGCATGGCGCAGGGCCTCTGCCGCAGGTACGTTGGATGTGGCTATAGTGGTTGCCGGCATGGCGTACTGGATTGCCGCGTTCATTCCCACGTAGAGGACAGCCACAAGCCCGACACCGGCAATCAATGCGATTGGAATC